>JAFAZU010000312.1 GCA_019239585.1 Acidobacteriaceae bacterium | reverse complement strand
TATGGAGTCACAAGCCACGACCGAACAAATCTATCTGCCGCCAAAGAATAAGGGTATTCAAATGCTCTCGGGCGAACCCCGTGCGATTGCGCAGCAACTGGTGGAAAAACTGAAATTCGAGGCTCGGGTCTTATGAGCATTCTGGTTATTTTGGAGCAACGCGGCGGCAAGTGGAACCGCGTGTCGTTTGAAGCATTGGCGGCAGGCCGCAAAATCGGCGAGACTATGAATCTTCCTGTCAACGCCGCCGTGCTGGGTAGTGGAATCGAATCTCTTGCGAACGAAGCGGCGGGTTACGGCGTTCCTACTGTGTTCGCTCTGGACCATACGCTTTTAGCTCAGTACACGCCCGAAGGCTACACGTTGGCCATTCAGCAGTTGATCGAATCGCAAGCTCCGGACGTGGTCATTTTCCCTCACACCTATCAGGTGCGTGACTACGCTCCCAAGCTCGCGGCCCGCTTGGGAAAATCGTTGATTAGCGACGTTGTGGACGTAAAGGTGCATGACGGCGGCATTTCCTTCGTCCGTCAGTTGTTTCAGGGCAAGCTGAATTCCGACATCCATTCGAATGACAAGCCGGCATTGGTATCGGTCCAAGCAGGTGCGTTCCGGGCTGCGGAGCCCGGAGGTAATGCGGGATCTGTTGAAGCATTCCAACCGCAGTTGGACCAATCGCAAATCCGCAGCCGGCCCGAGGCTCCTTACCAGGAAACCGCGCGCTCCGTGGATCTGGGTGCAGCCGATGTGATTGTTTCTGTGGGCCGGGGTATCAAAGAAAAAGACAACCTTCCGGTAGTCGAAGCTTTAGCCGAGGCGCTGGGCGCTGAACTGGCCGCCTCCCGGCCGATCTGCGATAACGGATGGCTGCCCATGGAGCGTCAGGTCGGCAGTTCCGGCCAGACAGTCTCTCCCAAAGTCTATTTCGCTGTGGGGATCTCAGGCGCTATCCAGCATCTGGTAGGCATGAAGGGATCAAAAACGGTGGTGGCGATTAACAAGGATGAAAACGCGCCCATTTTTGAGACTGCGAATTACGGAGTCGTCGGCGATCTCTTCGAGATCGTTCCCGCCCTGGTGGATGAAATCAAAAAAGCTAAAGGTTAGCGGGCACATGAAGTTGTTTCTGGAAAGTGGAAGGGTACGCCCACTTTGCGCAGCCCTCTTACTCCTACTGGCAGCCTGCAACAAACCAGTGTCAAAGGATGTTGCCGCAACAGTGAACGGGCGTCCGATCAGCTATACGGAACTCGATCGCACTGTCGCGACTCAGTTTCAGAATGCCCCGGCAAAAACCAATGCGGACGCAGCTACCCAACTTAAATTGGAGGTGCTGCGTTCCCTAATTGATAACGAGATCATGCTGCAGCGGGCGGAAAAAGCAGGTCTGCTTGCTTCGGATGGCGATGTGGATGCCCGGTTCAATGAACTGAAAGTCGGTTATACGCAGGAACAATTCGCCAAGCTTTTGCAACAGCGTCAAATGACGCAAGCCGATCTAAAGGCCCAGATCCGCCGCGAACTCAGCGTCGAAAAACTCTTCAACAAAGAAATCGGGTCGCATATCTCCATTTCCGACGCCGATGTGACTGCTTTCTACAACGCTAATAAGCCTGAGTTCAACCTTGCGGAAAACAAGGTCCATCTGGCGCAAATCCTAGTAACCCCGACCGCCGATCCCACGGTGAACAACTTAAAAAACGATAAGGCGCAGAATGAAGGGCAGGCGCGCAGCAAAATTCAGGGCATCGAGCTGCGCGTCCGCCAAGGAGAGGATTTTGCCGCGCTGGCGCAGAGCTACTCCGAAGACACCGCCTCCGCTCCTAACGGCGGTGATCTGGGATTTGTGCCTGAATCCGCTCTCGACAAAGCCAACCCGGCGCTGCGAAAGATGATTCTGGACATGACCCCTGGTCAAGTCTCACCTGTTATTCAAACACCTGAAGGCTATCGCATTATTAAGCTTGTTTCGAAGGAGCCTGCCGGTCAGCGTCAGCTCAGCGATCCCAGAGTGCAGGAGGATATCCGGCGGCGTCTGTTCCAGGGCAAAGAACAAGTGCTGCGCGCCGCCTTTTACGAAGTAGCGCGGAGCGAAGCCAAGGTGGTGAACTATTACGCGCAATCCGTGCTCGAAAGCCGCGATAAGCGGTAATGTGTCATAGTCTCTAAGCCTGAAACGACTTCGACGGGCATAATAAAGCATGTGCCGAAACCTATGGATTGGATTGTTGGGTGTTGTAGCTGTCGCGGCAACGGACTGGACGGCAGCAGGCCGGCAATGGTGGAAGCATGTCGAATTTCTGGCCAGCGATCAGCTCGAAGGCCGTGAACTGGGATCAGCGGGTTATGACAAAGCTGCCGATTACGTGGCGGCCCAGTTTGAGCGAGCCGGTTTGAAGCCGGGCGGTCAAGGCAACTACTTTCAGCCGGTTCAGTTTACAAAAATTTCGCTGAATACCTCTCAGTCTAGTTTGGCGCTGATAAGGGGAAATAATACTGTGCCGGTTCCTGTTCCCGCCGAAGCGCAGCTTGGCTACAACACAGATACGGCAGCGAACCTGACAGCTCCGGTCGTCTTTGCCGGTTATGGGCTCTGCATTCCGGAAGCACAATACAACGACTTGGAGGGTTTGCCCTTGCAGGGCGCTGTGGTTGCCTTTCTCACGGGTGGTCCCGATCGCATCAATGGCAATTTACGGTCACATTATTCTTCCCTAAAGGAACGCTGGCGCGCTTTGCGAACGGCAGGAGCGGTTGGGATTATCTCCATTCCCAATCCCGCCGAGATGGAGATTCCCTGGAGCCGTCAATCTGCCGCTTGGGGTAAGCCGCATATGAGTCTTTCCGATCCCGGCATGGCGTCGGCACCGGGATTGAAGTTCAGCGCGAGCTGGAATCCGGAAAAGGCTGAAGACCTGTTTGCGGGATCAGGGCACACCTTTGCTGAAATTCTACAGGCGGCAAAGGAAAAGCGTTCGCTGCCTCGTTTCGCCCTGAATACTTCCATCCAGGCTCACGTCTCGATTGCCACTGAGCCCGTGCAGTCAAAAAACGTTGTAGGCATCCGGCCTGGGAGTGATCCAGAACGTAAAAACGAGTTCGTGGCCCTTTCCGCGCACCTGGATCACCTGGGAACGGGAACGCCGGTGAACGGCGACCGCATCTACAACGGAGCTATGGATGATGC
>JAFAZU010000247.1 GCA_019239585.1 Acidobacteriaceae bacterium | reverse complement strand
TGATGCAATACTTTGACGCCTCAACTGAAGAAAACACCCGCGCGGTGGAAGAAGCTCGCCAGGACTGGAGACGAGCGCGATCCAACGTCGAAGCGTCGGTAGATCATGTCAGCTCCGAGCCGCGCTTTTCAGCGGACAAACTTTCCTGCCTCAATTCCATGCTGGCAAGCTCGCATTCCCTGGTCGAAGCCATGATGGAGATGGAAGCAGAGCTGATGCACGCGCCCAGACATGAAGCTCCACCGGTCCTTAAGCAATTTTCAAACGACGTGGAGTTCACCTTGTACTACTTGTCAGCCGCACTGCGAGGCTCGGAGGCAGCAGCGGGAACACTTCCCAAGCTACGCGAAGACCACCGCCGGTTGGTTGAAGCGAAAGCGAGCCTAGCTCCCGACGAAGATTTCGTGCTGCTTGAAACCGACCGCATTACGACGACTTTAAATACATTACGCGAGCAGGTTATGCGATTGATCGAGTGACTTGGCGCTTATGGCGTCCCCCAATAGCTATCAGCGAACGCCCGGTATGTTTATCTCATTCAACGCACCAGCTTTTAAATCGCGCGCGCGACCAAATGCGCGGGTTGCTGCCAGCTTTTGCCCGTCAGCCTGAAGTGCCCGTCCCAGTTGATATTGAGCATTGGCGTCATCGGGGTTAAGCTCTACGGCCCTCCGGAGCAGGGTGACGGCCTCTTCGGTTTGCTCCAAATGGAGTTTGGCTCTGCCGAGATAAAAGTAGACTGCCCAGGAGTCAGGCTTCAGTTTTCTTGCTTGTTCGAGATAGTTAATCCCTTCCGCATAACGAGATTCCCGAACCAGCAGGCTTCCGAGAAAGTAATTCGCATCTTCGTTGGCGGCATTTTCTTTCAGCGCCACCTTCAGTTCGCGGATCGCGTCCTCCGTCCGGCGCTGGCTGATGTAGAGCTTACCTAATTCGAGGTGCAGAGTTGGAAAGTTGGGATCGAGCCGGAGCACTTCGAGAAAGCTTTCTTCCGCTTGCGGAAACAAAGCGGCTTCGTAGCTGGCCTTACCGAGCAGAAACTGGGTTCGCGCCGGGCCGGCCACCTCGAACATATCATTGAAAACTGTTTGAGCCGTCTTGGGGTCCCCGTTTTTCAGATATGCGAATCCCAACAGAAAAAGGATCTGTTCATCTCGCGGGCTGGCGGCCCTCAACTCTTGGAGATCATGGATAGCCGATGTCACCTCGCCCGTGTAGAGACGGCAAACGGCGAGTAACTGGCGGGCCTGCCGGTTGCCGGGATCGATGGTAACAACACGAGCAAAGTACGGCAGTGCGAGCGCATGAAACTCCTGCTTCAGATAAACGATGCCGAGATTCAGCAGAATTGGCTCATCATTCGGGCTGAGATGTAAAGCGCTTTGGTAAGCCGCAATAGCCTTGTCGGCGCGATTGGTTCGAGCATAAATGATGCCGAGATTACCGATTGCTCCCACATTACCCGGCTCCTGACGGAGAACCGATTGGAATCCCTGCTCGGCAGCGGTGTAGTCTCCGGCAGCTAGCGCCTGAGCAGCCCGATTAAAGACCACATCCGGCGGCTCAGCAGCGAGGCAGGAAAGAATGCCGCAGAGAAATAGAAAGGCGGCGTACTTCATCATTGCAATGATAGCTGTGCGGGCAGAGTCCGGAAGAAGCTGCCCGCCTGTTGAGACTTAGAAGCTGAAGCGAAGAGCCATTTGGATGGTTCGGCTGTCGCGCCAAGCGTTCGGCTGCCCGAAGTTCTTGACAGTGCTTGAAAGACCAGACCCTGGGTTGTCGCCGGAGAATGAGTTAATCAAGCCCCAGATTTCGGCATGATTCGGAACATTGAACACCTCGAAGCGATAAACGAGTTTCATCCTTTCCGTGATCGAGAAGTTCTTGATCAGGCTCGCATCCAGGTTTTGAACAGCGGGCAGCCGGAACTGGTTCCGCTTTTCATTGCCGAAACTGCCGTCCGCCGGACGTTGAAAAGCGGCTGGATTGATCCATTGAACCTTGTTCTGCCCCGCGTAGGGATTCCCCACAAC
>JAFAZU010000241.1 GCA_019239585.1 Acidobacteriaceae bacterium | reverse complement strand
ATATTGGAAGTAAGCCGGGGAGGCAACTCCCACCAAAGCGAGACTAACCTCATAGAAAGACCCCTGAAGCAACACCCTCCCCGGCGCCCGCAAGGGTCCTAATCTCGCAAGCTTCAAGTTTTAGAATCCTTCAAAGCCTATCAGATTTCATATTTGTCTACTAACGCAAGTGTTTTGACCGAAGGCAGTCTCAGCTGTAAGTTGCAAAGCACTTCGCTTCTTCGTGAACTAAGTCTATCCCAATCTCGTCTAATAAGCGGCTTTCAACGAGAAAATTGTTATGACTCCAGATGAACGCAAAATGCTCAGCGACTTAGCTGACAAATTCGCGCAAACCCCTGCGCCGCCGAAAGATCCGGAAGCAGAAGAGTTTATTCGCACGCGTATCGGCAATCGCCCCGACGCGCTTTACATGATGACCCAGACAGTTCTGATCCAAAATCTCGCTCTTCAGCAAGCGCAACAGCAGATGCAAGCTTTGCAGCGTGGAGGCGCATCAAGCGGCAGCGGCTCCGGATCGTTTCTGGGGGGAGGAGGATCTTCTTCCGGCTCCAGCTTTTCACAATCCTCAGGTCAGGCGCAATACGCCCCTCCGCCGCAATATGCTCAGCAGGCAAGTACGCCAAGCCCCGCTCCTGGCGCTGCCCCTGGCTTTTTACGTGGTGCCGCTCAGACAGCGGCTGGTGTGGCTGCGGGCGCTCTCGCTTTTGAGGGAATACGCTCTCTCTTCTCACATCCTGGCTATGGTTTAGGCAACGCTGGCTTTGGCGGAGTCGGCGGCGGATACGGTTTTGGAGGCGGAGGGCCAGTCGAAGAAACAGTCGTTAATAACTACTACGATAATCCGGGCGGCGGTGATGCCGGCAACCTTGATCTGCGCGATAACCGGGATAATTTCTCCGATGCCGGTCAGCTTGATAACGCGGATTACAGCGATAACTCATCCGACTTCGATTCGTCAGACTCGGGCGGTTTTGATGACAGCGGCGACAATTTCGCTTAGTTAACTGGGATAGGGAGCGCTAGTATTCCGCCCGCACAGTCAGCGCTCCCTGCATTTGAAGCTGCCGATCCAGGTAAAACTGCCGGCTTTCTGAGATTACTTTACGAGCTTCACGCGGCCCTGCCCAGCCATCAATGACAGTTTTACACCCCTGCAATTCTTTATAAATAGCGAAAAAGTGTTCGATTTCCCGTAGCGTGTGCGGAAATACCTGATCCAGCGTGTGAATGCTATCGTACCGGGGATTACGGTTCGGCACTGCTAGCACTTTCTTGTCTGCTTCTTTCTGGTCCACCATGTGCAGAACACCCACTGGACGCGCTTCCATCAGACATCCCGTGAAGCTCGGTTCTGTTACTAACACAAGAATATCCAGAGGGTCGCCGTCCTCGGCCAGGGTGCCGGGGATGAATCCATAATCGCCGGGATAGTGCAGTGGCGAGTACAGGGCCCGATCCAGCCGGAAAACTCCCAGCTCGCCATCGTACTCGTATTTATTCGAAGAGTTCTTGGGGATTTCTATGATGACCCGAACAACCTCGGGCGTATCCGAACCGGGATCTAAATCGTACAGCTTCACGGGTTCAATGTAGCAGATGAACGGCTGTTCTGGAACGCTCTTGTGGGAAACTCTGGATCATGTCTCAGAAAATCCGTTGGGGAATTCTCGGAGTTGCTGCCATTGCCACCAAAAAGGTCATCCCCGGCATGCAAAAAAGCAGTTTGCTGGAGGTGGCAGCAATTGCTTCACGCGATGTAGACCGCGCCCGCCACGCTGCGGAGGGAGCAGGGATTCCAAAATTTTACGGCTCCTATGAGGATCTCCTTGCTGATCCCGAGATTGACATTGTTTACAATCCGTTGCCCAACCATCTTCACGTGCCCTGGTCGATTAAAGCGGCGGAAGCAGGCAAGCACGTTCTTTGCGAAAAGCCTATTGCCCTCAGCACGGGCGAAACGGAGCAATTGATAACGGCACGGGACCGTACGGGCGTTAAGATCGGCGAAGCCTTTATGGTCCGTACCCATCCGCAGTGGCTTCGTGCTCGCGAACTGGTGGGCGCAGGCGAAATTGGAGACCCGCGGCTCATCATGAGCGCCTTTAGTTACTTCAACGCTGATCCCAACAACATTCGCAATCAGGCCGATATTGGCGGCGGCGCAATGATGGATATCGGCTGTTATCCCATTACTATGTCCCGCTGGTTTTTCCGTCGCGAGCCATCCCGTGTCTTAGCCGTGATAGAACGCGATCCCAATATGCACACGGACCGGCTCAGTTCGGCCTTGCTGGACTTTGCTCCGGGACAAGCGGTTTTCTCCTGCAGCACGCAACTGGTT
>JAFAZU010000177.1 GCA_019239585.1 Acidobacteriaceae bacterium | reverse complement strand
CAAGGTAAGCTTTTCCGCAAAGCATGTGAATCCTTCAACGGATATTGATCGAATCAGCATTACGCCGCCTCCTGCGCATAGTGAAACAGTTGCAGTAGTGCCTGAGTTGCGATTTCACCTTCACGGCCCGACTTTGCGGCCAACTGTTTCAGCCGCAACGCGGTCTCCTGGACGGGACCGGGCGGCAAATTTTGAATCCAGTTATCACCGGACGGTTCCGGCCTGAGGTTTGAATCATCAACGCGGCTGAACAGAAATCCTTCACATGCCTTGTGAACTGCCGCGAGATGTTCACGATCTGATTCAAAAAGCACGCCTGAGATAGTCAGTTCAAGCAGGCTCCGGCTCGGATTGTTCGTAGCACGGAGCCGGGAAGCAAGCTGGGCAATCTCTCCCGGAGCGCTGACCGGCGTATTCTCTCCCCAACGCAGCCAGCGAAGCTGCCCAGTCGCCAATGGCTCGATACGGGGCACGTCGCCGCGCCGGTTGATCTCGACGAGCAGGACATTTCCGCTATTTGGCTCTCCGAATTTCGTCGGCTCGTGCGTGCCGCTGTACGCCATTCGCTCGTTGCAGATAGTTGTTGAATGCCAATGCCCCAACGCCACATAATCAGACTGGGTCCGTGTCGACGTATCCAGCGGAATGGGATGATCGTCGGAGCCGAACGGGCCGGTTTGCACACAGCCGTGAGCAACCACAACTCGAATATGGTCTTTGCCTCCCGGCTGAATCCAGGCAGTCGGATTTTGGGTTGACGTTTTAGCCGTAATCGGGCAAGGCAGAATCTCCGCGCCTGCACAGTAGAAGGGCGTTCTTTCGCTCAGAATCGAAACTGTGTCCAGGTCCTTCCATATGGGCCTGTGCCAAACGGACCCAGGTTCCAGCAGGTCATGGTTTCCCGGCAAGACCAACACGGGGCAGGGCGCCTGAGCCAGCAGGTCGGCGATGGATTCAATCAGGTCGGATGGCAGGGCGTTGTGCTCGAATGTGTCCCCAGCCAAAACAATAAAATCCGTTTGATGCTGGCGGGCTAAGGCGAGCACACGCCCAGCGGCGTTGATCCTGGCTGCCCGGACACTTGCGGCCGCATCGCCTACGTGCGCGGCTTGCATGCCTATCTGCCAATCGGCTGTATGGAGAAAACGCATACTGGGAGTCTGTGCTTAAGATAACTCACAAAATGATTTACCTCAATCAAGAGTTTTCTGTGAAGCGCAGCAAACCTTCTTTCCGGCAATCTGCTGTTTGCCGGTTGTGCGATTACTTTCATCGTCTTGCCATTAGTGACGTTCGCTAACATTGGAATGTACAATGCAGGCTCTCGATCAGGCTTGGGAAGCGCTCAAGCGTGAGTTTGAAGCGGCTCAGGACCGGACGGCGCTTGCGGTTCGCAGTGAGATCACTAATGAGTTGAATCAGTTACTGCGCCGGTTGCGCCAGTATGGGACTGAAGGCGAGTGGGTTTCCGCATTGCTTGATAGCGCCGGACGGTTCGCACAACAAGCGGCTGTTTTTGAAGTGAAAAATAGTATGTTGGCATTGCGTGGACAGTTGAAAATGGATTTGCCGGCGGATCTTTCATTTCCGCTTGCTTCAGCTGCGGCGTTCGCCAGCGCGGTTCAAACTAGAGATCCGGTGGTGGCGCTGCGGTCGTCTTCTGAAGTAGGCGAGAAACTCAGCGCCGGAAACCTGGGGCAGCGCTCTCACCTGATCCCGCTCATTAATGGGAACCGGGTCGCAGCAGTGCTATTTGCCGTTGATGGAGAAAACACGGATGCGAATGGCTTGGAGCTGGTTGCCGGGATTGCATCCGCCGTGTTGGAGCGGAAGTCTAATGTTGCCCTGCACTCCCAAATTGGGGAAGCTCCGAAGGCAAAGCCTTCCGTTCGGACTCTGCCCGCTTGGGCCAATCTCGGCGAGGAGCAACGGAATTTACACACGCGTGCGCAACGGTTTGCCCGTGTTACGGTAGCCGAGATGCAGCTTGCCCGCCCCGAGGCTTGTAAGGCCGGCCGCGAGCAAAGTAATTTGTATTTGTTTTTGAAAAATGAGATTGATCGGGCGCGTGACGTTTACCGCAAGCAATTCATGACAATCCCGTCCATGGTGGATTATTTGCACCTCGAATTGATACAAACGGCTGCCGAGGGTGACAAATTAAAGTTAGGAGTGGAGTATCCGGGACAGTTGGTTTAGATCTTGCATTGCTTATTTCATCCTGTTTGGGCTGATGCTGTCGGCGCAGACAGTTCCTGTTAAGAAGAGCCGGACAAAGAATAAATCAGTTCCGCAAAGTACTGTTGAAACGGCAGCCAAACCCGCCAGCCCAAAAGCTGTGGGCGCTGCCGGATTGATTGCTGTCGCGCAGCACGAGTTGGATAATAAAAATTTCAGTGCAGCCGCCGATTACGCGCAATCTGCCCTGTCGAAAGCGCCGACCCTGGCTGACTATGCGCATTTCATTCGAGCGCAGGCCGCGTACGAGCTTCATAATTACAACGATGTTGCCGAGTCCGCTAAACGCATCTTTGATTTCGAGCCGCTCTCTCCTCTCGTTGGTCCGGTAGCGGTCTTAGCCGTTCGCGCGAATTTGGATGGAAACAGCCCTAAGCAAGCGCTGGAACTGATAAGGAAATACTTCGACGTGGTTCCCCAACCGGGAGCTACTTTATTGCTGGCGCGCTGCTTGGGAGAGACTGGTGATCTCGCGGGTGCGGCTGAGTACTATCAACGCGTCTACTATCAATATCCAAGCGCGAAGGAAGCGACCGATGCCGCAAATGCGCTGGTTGATTTGAAGGCAAAAATGGGCGATGCTTTCCCGCATGCCACGCCATCTATGCTCATAGGGCGCGCTCAGAAATTATTTGACGCGAAAAATCCTGCAGGTGCGCGCATTGAACTGGCGGCAGCCATTCCGAAATTGACTGGCGCGGAGCAGGATTTGGCGCGGGTGCGACTGGGTGTCGCTGATTTTCTATCTAATCAAACGTCAGCGGCTTTCGCTTATCTGTCGAGCCTGAAAGTTGACGACGGTGAAGCGGATGCCGAGCGCCTCAGCTACCTGATCCGTTGTGCGCGCAAGAGTGACCGGCATGCCGATGTAAAGCCGTTTCTCAATCAGTTGGAACAACAGCACCCCGCTTCTCTTTGGCGGCTGGATGCGCTGGTTTTTGTTGCCGATCAGGCGCGTACCGAGAATGATGCAGGTACGTACCTGCCGCTGTATCAGGCGTGTGCGGCCACTTTCCCGAACGATCGGCGCTCGGCATGGTGCCACTGGCGGATTGCTTTTGAAAGCTATCGAAAGGATGGCGCTGATGCTTATGATCTGCTGCGCAGCCACGTCCAACAATATCCAGGATCGGAAGACGCCAGCAACTCGCTGTACTTTCTGGGCCGGTTGCAGGAACGCAAGAATGACAACCCTTCGGCCAAGGCTTGTTATGAGGAAGTGGTGACGCGCTTTCCTAATACTTACTATGCG
>JAFAZU010000098.1 GCA_019239585.1 Acidobacteriaceae bacterium | reverse complement strand
GTTGTTCAAGGCAAGCGGTTTTTTGTACTCCTCTCTTACCCTCAACTGAACTGCGGCAAAAGCGATTTGTTTATTCAAAGTTTTTTGCTCCGCTTCTATGTTTTCGATCTGCCCGCGAACGGAACCAATCTGCTCTTCTACGGCAAGTACATCGGCTAGCTTGCCGGTACGCTGGCGCAAAATGTCGGTCAGTCGCGCTTCGGTTATTCGCAAATTCGATAAACGCGCTTGGATGTCGACAACTCTTTGCGTGACCT
Organism: Acidobacteriaceae bacterium; assembly: GCA_019239585.1. GTDB lineage: Bacteria > Acidobacteriota > Terriglobia > Bryobacterales > Bryobacteraceae > Bog-105. Next base: position 12,046 of record JAFAZU010000098.1, on the reverse strand, counting down.
CTTCACCTCGTTGCGATTCAGCATCAACATGACCCAAACGTTTTAAGTCGAGGAGGGCTGCATCGAGTTGCGTGGCCGGAATACGTAAAGTAGCGTCTAGCGAACGAGCCTCGCCTGCCGGGGTACTCATTTCGAGTTGGGCGATGTAGCCTTCACGGGAGGTTAAAATGCGGCTGATGCTTTCACGGATGTGAGGGAAATCGTTAGTGGTCAGGCTGAGTTGGGCAGTACGAATGATGATCGGGCCGGAAGGGGCTGCGGGCTGTAATGGAGGTGGGGGAGCAACAGACAGGAGTTCTCCAGGATTGCCGCCGACAACGCCTGATCTTGAACGGACTGGAGCGGATCCGTCCAGTCTTGCGAACTTCTGCAAACCCGAAGACTCCGGCAGATATAACATGGTCGACTCGGACGAACGACGGACGCGGGGATGCTGCCAGAAAACTGCTGAAATAGCTACCAAAAGAACCGCGCTGGAGACAAGGAGGCCAAGCGGCCAGCGGCGCTTAACAAAAAATGGAAACCAGGCGAACTTTTCTGTCTTCTTCAGACGGGGTGCATTTAAAGCTGCTCCTAACTGATCGATAAGTGCAGGGCTTGGTTTATCTATCTGCCACGCAGACAGATGGCGTGAAACGCTTTGCAGATCGGCGGCAAGCTCCTGGCACTCACGGCAATGCTGAAGGTGAGCCGCCGCGATAGCCGCTTCATTTCCCGGAAGCTCGCCATCAAGGTAGGCCATTAACTGCTCTTGTGAGAAAGGATGCGAATTTATTTGCATGTTTCACCTCGATCAACTACGTCCTTGTGCTTTTGCGGTTCCAGGTGCTGTTTCAAAGCCATGCGGGAGCGAAAGAGCCTGGAACGAACCGTGTTGAGTGGCAAGCGCAGCACGGTGGCAATCTCGTCATAACTCAACTGCTCATATTCACGCAGCATCAGGATCTCGCGGTCGCTGTTATCCAATCTTTGGAGCGCCTCGCGTACCCAAAGAGTGACATCCGGGGCGCTGTCGACCCACTGCTCTTCGTCCGCTATCGCTGGGTGGCTGTTCATTTGTTTGCGCAGTTCGGTGAATAACACGCGAAAGGCAATTCCGTAAAGGTAAGTGCGAACGGACGCTCGCGGCTCATAGCGCACAATTCCTCTGATAACGGCAAGAAAGGTCTCCTGGGTCAAATCCTCCGCACGGCTGACGTTCTTTAGGCGACGGCAGAAAAAACCGTAGATCCCATCACGGTAACGCGCAAAAAGCTCTTCCAGAGCGGCATGCGATCCAGTCTGAAATTGGAGAAGGAGAGTTTCATCGCTGTCCATGCGGAATAGATAGCCTTCATTTATGTAATGTCCGCTGGAAGGTGAAAAGTTCCCGAACCCTACAAAATATTAATGGCGCGGGCGGCAAGGATGGCAATGGTGCTAAGCGAAATAGCAGACTGGATCATCATGAGCAGCTTGGCCCAGCGTGAGAGTACTGGAACGTCCGTGGGAGAAAAAGCGGTGCTGGTGTTAAATGCCAGGAAGAGGTAGTCGATAAAGTCCGGTTTCCAGTCGCGTCTGAACAGTTTGGAATCGGGCGGCAGCGTCATCTGAGGAAACAGAAAGGCGCCTGCCGTGTGGGAAGCCCGCAGGTACCGTTTGTGCGGACCACCTGCGTCAAGACGCCAGTACCACGAAGCAAAGACCAGGATGTTGCTGACCCATAGCGCAGCGGCAGAGCGCAGGAGCTCGAAGGGAGGCTGGCGTTTGCTTGGCAGACCGGCAATCAGGATCGACAAAGACCAAACCTCCGCAGCGGTAATAACCAGGAGCAAGGTGATGCCAAGCACGACATTCAATCTGATTTGCCTCCTTCGATGCGAAATAATGGCAGGGATCAAGAGGGAAAAAGTTACCACAGGCATCAGCCAGGTTGGGCCTAACGTTAAGCGCTCGGGCAGAGCAAGGTAGAGACCTATCAGTGCAAGAATGTTGACCGTAGCAAGCCAGCGCGGCTCTACAGGCAGTTGACGGGATTGGTGGTTCGGTTCCAAATCGAAGGGTACACGACCGGTACAATCGTCGGAAGCGCTTTCTATACTCATGCGAATGAAAATTGTACAGGTGGGAGACCCGGTGTTACGACAGACAGGACGAACCCTGACCAAAGAAGAAATTCGAAGCCGGGAGATTCAGGATCTGATTGCGGCGATGCGCGAGACCATGTATGACGCCCCTGGCGTGGGACTGGCAGCGCCGCAAATCGGATTATCGATACAGTTAGCTGTGATCGAGGATAAGCCGGAATACGTGAAGGAAGCACCTCCGGGTTTTCTGAAAGAGCGGGAACGTAAACCAGTGACGTTTCACGTGATTATCAATCCGAAGTTGACGCTTAGCGAAGGAGAGCGGGTCAGTTTTTACGAAGGGTGTTTAAGCCTGACTGGCTTCACGGCGGTCGTGCCGAGAGCGCGCAGCGTTAGGGTAGAATGCCTGGATCATCGTGGGGAGCCCAGAACGATTGAGGCTTCCGGCTGGTATGCCCGAATCCTGCAGCATGAAATCGATCATTTAAATGGAACAGTGTACATCGACCGCATGCATTCCCGCACCTTCAGCACAACGGATGGCTTTAATGCGTTTTGGAAGGACAAGTCAGTAGCAGAGGTCAAACGTTTGTTGGACTGGGAGCGGTGAAATCCTGAAGAACCCCGTAAGTTTCGATGAGTGAAGAAGGAGCATTTACGGGCTTCCCGGTGAGTAAAGCGGCTAACTGCAGCGCGTTGACAATTCCTTTCCCCTTATATGTGTTGTTGGCGATCACGTAGGTTTCTTCGGCGGCGTGGTCGATCGCTTTGATCCGGTCAAGCCATGGATGGAGTTCTTCTACGGAATACAGGTAATCATAGCGAGCTCCGGCGTACTGACTTCCCGTCCACCAGTTGTCGTAGTTGCGGCCATGCAGGCGCACATAGCCAATTTGTGAGGTGGTTCGGGCGGATGGTGCGATGGAATCTTCAAAGATGGGTTGATCGATATTACAGAGGCCAATGCCGAGTTGTTCCAATAGACGCAACACGTCGGTTTTATTCCAACTGGCATGACGGAATTCAAGAACCAGAGGATAGTCCCTGAATTGCGAGTGTAGCTGCTTAAGGTAGGCGCGGTTCTCCTCGCTGTTATGGAATGACGGAGGGAATTGCAGTAGCACAGCCCCCAAGCGGTCCGCTTCGATCAGGGGCGCAAAGCCCTCCTTTACACGCTGCTCATCTAGATCCGTTGCATCACGGTCGTGCGTGAAGCCGCGCCAGAGTTTTGCCGTAAAACGAAAACGATTGTTGTTTTCAACTTTTTGGGCCCAGGATGCTGCCATGCGAGGTGAGATCGGGCGATAGAAGGAAGTATTGATTTCAACCGTGTCGAAGAACCCAGCCACAAATGACAACTCTTGAAATGAGGATGGACGACGGGCCGGGTAGAAAATACCGTTCCACTCTTTGTATGTCCAGCCTGCCGGGCCGATGCGAATCATGGCGAAACGACTAACGCGAGGTCGACTGCTCGTAAGCGTAAGCTAGGCGGAACATGGTCGCTTCATCGAAGTGCTTAGTAAAAATTTGCAGGCCGATGGGCAGACCTTCCGGGGATAGGCCGCAGGGAACGCTCATGCAAGGTACGCCTGCTAGATCGCCTGTCAGTGTGTAAACGTCGGACAAATACATGGCAAGCGGATCATCTACTTTTTCACCAATCTTAAATGCGGGAAAGGGAGAGACCGGCGCGAGGATGGCATCTACTTCGGTAAAAGCATTCGTGAAATCGCGCGCGATGAGGGTACGGACTTGCTGCGCTTTTTTATAGTAAGCGTCATAATAACCGGCGCTCAGGACGTAGGTGCCGAGCATGATCCGACGCTTGACTTCCGCGCCGAAACCGGAGCCGCGACTGTTGCGATACATTTCAGATAACGTGTCGCCATTAACACGAGTGGAGTAACGGACGCCGTCGTAGCGCGCCAGATTGGAACTTGCTTCCGCCGTCGCAATAATGTAGTAACAGGAAAGCGCATATTTGGTGTGAGGCAGGCTGATTTCCTGCACCGTACAACCTAGACCTTTTAATTGTTTGACGGCGGCGTGGATCACATCGCCTGTTTCAGCGCCTAAGCCTTCGAAGTACTCTCTTGGCAGGCCAAGCTTCAGGCTGCCAACAGGCAGTTTCATTGCTTCATGATAATTGCCGATGGGGGCGTAAGCGGAGGTGGCATCCTGCTCATCGCGGCCTGCCATTATTTGCAGGACGGTCGCGGCGTCTTCGACGTTGCGGGCAAGAGGGCCAATATGGTCGAGCGAACTGGCAAAAGCGGTCAGGCCGTAACGGGAGACACGGCCATATGTGGGCGTCACGCCGACCACTCCGAAGAAAGAAGCCGGTTGACGAATCGAGCCTCCGGTATCTGAGCCTAGCGTCACGACTGCGGTGCCTTGCGCCACGGCTGCCGCTGAACCGCCGCTTGATCCGCCGGGCACGCGATCCAGCGCTCTTGGATTCCGTACCGGGCCAAACGCAGAGTTTTCGTTGGATGATCCCATGGCAAACTCGTCACAGTTCAGTTTGCCGATCAGAACAGCTCCCTCTGCCTCAAGGCGGAACACAGCGGTGGCGTCGTAGGGCGGAATGTAGTTTTCGAGAATACGAGATCCGCAAGTGGTTCGTAAGCCTTTGGTAACGATGACATCCTTAACGCCCAGCGGAACACCGGCGAGCGCTCCCACAAAGCCGCCCTTTGCAATCTCGCTATCGACCTTTGCGGCGGCTGCAAGCGCACGCTCGGGCGCAAAGGTCAGGAAGGCATTCGTGGAGGCATTCTCTTTTTCGGCAAAGGCCAGCGCTGCCTGGGCAAGTTCAGCAGCTGAAAACTGCTTACCTAACAAACCGTCACGAATGGATTTGATGGTCAGCGAGGGAAGGTTGGATGGCACGCCCTTCATGACCGCTCGATCACCTTGGGAACCTTGAAGTAACCCGCGCCGCTGGCGGCTGCATTCGCAAGAGCTTCGACATTACTGAGTGGGATGTGAGGCACGTCCTCGCGCAGTGTGGCGGTTTCATCGGCGTCGAACAACACTTGCGTCATAGGTTCGACATCGGCGGTATTCAGTTCATTCAATTGCTCGATGTGAGTCAGCACATGACTCAGGTCATGAGACATCTTTTGTACTTCTTCGTCGGAAAGCTGCAGGTTCGCCAGATCGGCGACATAGCGCACTTCCCCTTCAGTTAAGTTCAAGCCGTGGCCCTTTTGCGGGAAAGTCGATATACCTTCTTTAGCACAGGATCTTGTATAGTTTCGGCATCATCGTAAGGAGCGTTCGCCTCGGTTGAGAAATCGGCTTGTCTGCTCCCGGCGCGCTGCGGCACGCGACGCGGAACGCCAATGCGAAACTCAATGGATTCGATGCAAGTGGGTCCCGTCAACTTATGCAGACTGCGCAGGATCTGATGGCTGAGAACAAAAAGCTGTTTTTGCCAGGTAGCATCCTCCACTTCGACCACAAGAGTATTGCGAACCACCTTAAGCCGTGACGTATGCGCGGCAATCGCTTTTCCAACAGCCGCTGGCCAGACACCCCGAGCGATATCCTCGTCCGTCACCATCTCGCGGGATACCTTTTTGTTCTTAATGAGCCGGGCAGCACGTTCCATGTCAAAATCCTCGGTTGCGGGAAGCTGAGTTTTGGTGGAGATTTGAGTTTATCACGGAAAGGCAGGAATCAACCAGAGCAGATGCACGAGCGCTTTGGCAATCCAAAGCGCATTGAATTTTATGATGCCGGGCACGCTTTAAACGCGGTTGCGACACATGATCGGATTCTATGGCTGGTAAAAGAGCTTCAATTACAACAGATCAATGAGTCAGCCCTTAATAGCATCCCCAAACTGAAGTGAGCGCACTGTACCGGGCGACGTGCTCCATATCACGACCTAACGATCGTTCGTGTAGCTGAATTAGCGCTATTCTTTAGCAGCTTCAAACAACAGGCCATACTGCTTTGCAATCTCAAACAGCTTCGGAAGCTCTTTAGGAATTTCCAATTGACTGGCTGCGTTAAAAAATTCTTCGACGCCCGCCGGGTAACACAAAAAAAGGATGCTTCCTGGCTGATTGCCTACACATTTGAATGTGTGGCGCACATTGCGTGGAGCATCAACTACGGCTCCTTTCGGAGCGTGGATCGTACTGTCTCCAAGAAGAATGTCGAACTCACCGTCCACCACGAAAAAGACTTCATCCTCCCGAGTATGGACATGCGGAGGCGGCCCACCCCCGGGCTGAAGAAACTGGTGAATGACCGCATAACGGCCTTTTGTACTTGCGCCGTCTTTCAGAACAAGGAGCCGATCACCCATCACATGCATTTCCTTCACTTCTGAGGGTTGCTTTGTAAGTTGGTCCAAATCCATCGAATCTTTTTCACCTATGGTATTTGCAATCAGATACGCAGATGAATTCCGGCGCTGCTCAGATGCAAAAACGTAGTGTGGTACTCGCTTACGTTTCAGATGCGTTTCTCAGATAACTGAACTATCAACCCGCCGCTCCCAATTCCGCGCGGATTGCTTCCGCAATCCGTCCGGTCCACTTATCAACTTCCTGGTGCGAAGGGCCTTCAATCATGACGCGGGCCAGAGGTTCGGTTCCCGAGAAACGCACGACGACCCGGCCGCTTCCGGCAAACTCGCGCTCGGCAGCTTCAATTTCAGTCTGCACGGAATGAAGCTCCGCCAGCGGGCGCCGGTATTTCACTCGCACGTTCACCAGCTTTTGCGGGTAGTTTTTGATTTCGTTAACAAGTTCATCCAGGGTCTGCCCGGAGTCGCGGACGATCTCAAGAACGCGAATGGCAGTGAGCAGGCCGTCGCCTGTAGTGGCATAGTCGGAGAAGATCACGTGACCGGACTGTTCGCCGCCGAGAACCGCGCCGCGCCTCAACATCTCTTCCAAGACGTATTTATCGCCTACAGGCGTGCGCACCATTTCAATACTGTAAGCTTCCAAGGCTTTTTGCAGCCCAAGATTTGACATCACAGTGGCCACTACAACATCGCCCGGGAGCTTGCCAGCCCGTTTTAACGAAGACCCGGCAAGGAACAGCACGGCATCGCCATCAACGACTTTCCCGCTTCCTGAGACAAAAAGTGCGCGATCGGCATCGCCGTCGAAAGCAATCCCAAGATCCGCTTTTGTTTCGACCACTCTCCGTTGCATACTTTGCAGATGCAGCGAACCACACTCGAGGTTGATGTTCCGGCCGTCGGGAGCGGAGCCGATGAAATCCACTTGAGCGCCCAAGCGTCGGAATAATGCCGGAGCAATCTCCGTCGCTGATCCATTAGCGCAATCAATCACCAATCGAAAAGGAAATTGGCCGGAAACTGTATCAGCCAGGTAATTCGTATAAAGATGGTCTAAAGTACGGTCAACCGCGAGCTGTTTTTCAGCGGCCGCCTCGCCCTTATTCAGCCACTCAGCCATGATCCCTTCCAGCTCCAGTTCCACGGCATCGGCCAGCTTGTAGCCAGAGTGGCTGATGACCTTCAGGCCATTGTCGTAGTAAGGGTTATGCGAAGCCGAGATCATGATACCTGCGGCAAAAGGACCGGTACGGGTCAGATAGGCAACTCCGGGCGTAGTCGTGACCCCCGCAAAACGCGCTTCGACGTGGACGCGGCTTAATCCTCCGGCTACTTGCGCCGCCAGCCACGGACCGCTTTCCCGCGTGTCCATTCCAATCAGCACCTCATGGGGAGTACCATCTCCTTGTGGTGCCGCGCCCTGGTGGGCCCACATTCCAAGCGCTACTCCGAGAGCGTGCGCCGTTCTCGCATCCAACGGCGGCGTTCCAGCAACACCGCGAATACCGTCTGTTCCAAAAAGTTGTCTCGACAAAAGATTCCCGTTCCGTTAATTTACGTAGTAATCCTTATGGTACCCGGCAGGAGCAGATTCCGCCTGCACCAGGCCGTTTTCCAGGGCATCCAACAATTAGATCGGCCGGGGGGATTAGAATCAGTAGGGTACAGAATGAATATTTCGGTCAAGAGCGAGTATGCTCTCAAGGCGCTTTTCGACCTGGCTTCTCAACAACTGCTGACCCGCAACAACCCCGGAAGCATGCAACCGGTGAAGATTGCCGATATTGCCCGGCGTCAGAAAATTCCGCAGAAGTTTCTGGAGCTGATCCTGGCAGGGTTGAAGCAAAGCGGGTTCGTGGATTCCCGACGTGGCGCCGAAGGCGGGTATCTGCTGGCGCGCCCGCCGGATTTGATTACAGTCGGCGAGGTGCTTCGGTCGGTTGAAAACTTGAAGAGCGCGGCGCGAGGGCAGGCCCGCGATCCTTTTGCGGATATTTGGTGTCAGGTCGATCAGGCAGTCTCGGAGGTTCTGGATGGGACTACCTTTGCGGATCTGGCGCGTCAGTGGCAGGAGAAAAACACAGAGTACGTCCCAAACTGGGATATTTAATAACGAGGTCTACATTGGTTTATCAAGATAATTCATTCAGCATTGGCCGTACCCCGCTGGTAAAGCTGAACCGGGTCGTGGACGGCGCGAAAGCAACGGTTCTGGCGAAGATTGAAGGGCGAAACCCGGCTTATTCAGTAAAATGCCGGATCGGGGCGGCCATGGTTTGGGGTGCCGAAGAACGCGGTATTCTGAAGCCCGGCAAAGAAATCGTGGAGCCGACCAGCGGCAATACGGGCATTGCTTTGGCTTTTGTGGCTGCGGCCCGAGGCTATCCCATCACCTTGACGATGCCGGACACCATGTCGGTTGAGCGCCGCAAAGTTTTGAAAGTGCTAGGGGCCAATCTGGTTCTGACAGAAGGCGTAAAGGGCATGAAGGGAGCTATCGCGAAAGCCGAAGAGATTCAGGCCTCCGACCCGGAGCGTTTCTTCTTGCCGCAGCAATTTAATAACCCGGCGAATCCGGAGATCCATTTCCGGACTACCGGGCCGGAGATTTGGGAAGACACCGAGGGCGGCATTGACGTTCTCGTTTCGGGCGTGGGCACAGGCGGCACCATTACGGGAGTATCACGCTACATCAAGGGCGAGAAGAAGTGGCCCATGATCTCGATTGCGGTAGAGCCAACCGCCAGCCCAGTGATTACGCAAGCCTTGGCCAAGCAGGAAATTAAGCCGGGACCGCATAAAATTCAGGGTCTTGGCGCGGGTTTCATTCCGGACAATCTGGACCTTTCGGAGGTGGACCGGGTGGAACAAGTGACCAATGAAGAGTCCATTGAAATGGCCCGACGGCTAGCCCGGGAAGAGGGCATCCTTTGCGGCATTTCCTGCGGCGCGGCTGCGGTAGCGGCAGTACGGGTGGCGAAAGAGCCGGAAATGGCCGGGAAAACTATGGTGGTTGTCCTGCCGGATGCCGGCGAGCGATATCTTAGCTCCGTTTTGTTCGAAGGAATGTTTGATTAAAGCAGAATTTTCGAAAAATTTTAGTCACAACCGTAACTTTTAATTCCAAAATTGCGTTTTATCAGTACATCCCCGTAACAAACGCGGGCGCTTGACCCCAAATACCCGAAACCCCCAAGCGCCCGCGCCCCTTCCTGATTAAGCGGCATTTCGGCTCTTATGTAAGTCCGAAAAGCAAAGTTTTAACGCGCTTTTTTACCCCAATTTAGCTCAAAACTCGTCGGTACGAATGAACCCAGGAAGCAGCCGACAACAGCGGCAAGCGTGTCATCCCGAATGTCCCACCACTCAAAAGCGGAGCCAAAGATGAGGTGCTGAGAGTACTCAATCGTTGAACCAAGAGCCGCAACCAGCAAAAAATAGTAAACTCTATGGCTATTCCTCGTGCTGGCTGCCGCAAACAGCGAAGCAGCAATTCCGAAGGCGATCAGGTGTCCGACTCTATGCCGAATGGCAGCCCGATGCTGCACGGCCGGAAGAGAGGAGCGGGTTTCCGTGCCGATTGCCTCTTTCATTTCAATCGGCAGGAATGAGCCAATCACGATAGCCGCGGTCCACAAAACAGCAAGGCGCATCAGTAGAGAGCGGTTCAGCATGCCGTAAAAACTCTCTACTCAGCTTAACGAACGGTTTCTATCCGACACGAAAGAAAGCCGAAGATAATTAAAGGTTTCCCCGGCGTGCTTGCTCGCGTTCAATGGCCTCAAACAAGGCTTTGAAATTTCCTTTACCGAAACTGCGGCTGCCTTTGCGCTGGATGATTTCGAAAAAGAGCGTGGGCCGGTCTTCCACGGGCTTAGTAAAGATTTGCAGCATATAGCCTTCATCGTCACGGTCCACCAGAATACCCAACTGCGCCAATTCGTCCAGCGGCTCGTCAATCTTTCCCACGCGGGCGGTCAGGTCTTCGTAGTAGGTAGTCGGCACCTGCAGGAACTCGATGCCCTGGTTTCGCAGCTTCGTCACAGTTTCAATGATGTTAGGGGTCGCCATGGCTATATGCTGCACGCCGGGCCCGCCGTAGAAGTCTAAATACTCTTCGATTTGTGATTTGCGTTTGCCTTCTGCCGGTTCATTAATGGGGAAACGAACTCTTTCATTGCCGTTTGCCATGACTTTCGACATTAAGGCCGAGTATTCGGTGGAAATGTCCTGGTCGTCGAAATGTTTAAACATGCGGAAGCCCATGACATCCTGATAGAAGTTGACCCATGCATTCATCTGTCCCCAGCCCACATTGCCGACCATGTGATCGATGTGCAGGAGTCCAACTTCGCGAGTGACCGGGTCCAGCCCAGGTACCGCGACAAAACCGGGAAGAAACGCTCCTTTGTACGTGGACCGCTCGACAAAGGTGTGAATTGTATCACCGTAAAGTTTGATGGCCGACAGACAAACTTCACCGCCTTCGTCTCTTAAGACGGTGGGAGCAGTCGCGCTGATCGCTCCCCGCTTTGTGGTCTCTTCCCAGGCGGATTGTGCATCTTCGACTGTCAGCGCAATAGACTTTACTCCGTCGCCGTGCTTGAAGATGTGCTCTGCAATGTCGCCACTGGGAAACAAGGGCGTAGTGAGGACAAAACGGATCTTATTCTGCTCCAGCACGTAGGAAACGCGGTCACGCGTTCCGGTTTCCGGTCCCCGGTAAGCGGCCAGACGAAAGCCCATAGCAGCACGGTAGAAGTAAGCTGCTTGCTTGGCATTGCCAACATAGAACTCGGCGTGGTCTGTGCCGTGAATCGGGAGAAAATCTTCTGGCGAAGAAACGGTCTTTTCCGTTTGTTCAATCAACTGCGGCATAGGAATGCATCTCCATTTCTTGGCGCACACGGTCGAGCGCCTCAATAAAAAATTCGTTCTCTTCAGGGGTGCCGACCGAGACCCGCAGACAATGGGGCAGACCGGTTGCACCCAGGGGCCGGACAATAACACCTCGCCTAAGTAATCCCTCGAATGCGCCCTGCGCTCTTCCGCTATCGGCAAACACCAGCATGACGAAATTTGCCGCTGAAGGGGCGACCTGCATGCCCATTTCGCGCAAGTTCCGGTTGAGATAAGCGAGTCCCTTTGCGTTGTTAGCAACAGTACGCAACATGAACTCCCGGTCTTCGAGCGCCCCTAAGGCAGCAGCTTCCGCGACCCCGCTCGGCTCAAAAGGCAGCTTTACCTTTAACAGAACAGAGATCAGGTCTTCGTGGGCGAAACCATATCCGATGCGCGCCGCCGCTAATCCGTAGACTTTGGAAAAAGTGCGAAGCGTAATCACATTATCGAAACGATAGTGCATCGAATCCGGATAAGACGGCTCCACCATCGCAAATTCGTAGTAGGCTTCGTCCAGAATAATCAGCACGCGTTCCGGCACGCGGCGATGAAACTGCTCAAAGGCTTGCCGGGTGAAGAAGGACCCGGTGGGATTATTCGGGTTCGCCAAATAAATAAGTTTTGTGCGAGGGCTAATAGCGTCAGCCAGCACAGGCAGATCATACTTCCAATCTTTGTAGGGAACAGTGCGGTAAGCCACTCCCCGGCTCCGCGCCAGAACTTGAAACCCCTGAAAGGCGGCTTCGGT
>JAFAZU010000076.1 GCA_019239585.1 Acidobacteriaceae bacterium | reverse complement strand
AATCTCGCAGTAGGCGAGATGTTTAGAAGAAGGAACGGGCGCTCACAACCGGATTACTAAGCTGACTCCAAACAATGGGCTGCAAGGGCGTTGCAAACATCTCCGAGACATAGGACACTTGACCATGAACCAGGGTAATGCCAGTGGCCGGAAAATTGGTAACGAGAGCGTTGGAGGACGTCAGATAATTAGCCGGACTGATGCTGCCCGACGAATCCTGAATGCTGGAAGCTGGAGTGCCGAAAGCGCTTTGGAAAGCTGGAGTGCCAGTAAGTCCTAATGTACTGTTTCCAATAATAACTTGCCGCATAAAAACGTAATTGTTCATATTAGGACAATTGGTGCTGTCCGCTGAGAGATTCGCGGCTTGGCAGTCACTTGCATCAACATAGGTGATTGTTGATAACACGATGAAGCTGTTGCCGCTGTTGGTTAGGTTCATACTCGTGGCGAGACTGCTAAGAAGCGTTTGCAAGCTGGCTTGTGAAATGGCCGGTGTATTGGCGTATATGTGACCCGCATCGCGGCAGATCTGGGTTATTTCCAGAGCACGAACCAAGCCGAAGCCGAGCACTGCCATTCCAAAGAACAATGGAACCCAGAACAGGCTCATGCAAAGAACAAATTCAACGAGGGCGCTGCCGCGTTCACGATAGTAGATTGCTGTTTGTGATGACATATCAGAATCGAGGTGAACCGTTTGGATTAGGCTCGACGATATCGGCTGAGGAGGCAGTTAACAGAATAGGTGACGCGCTGCGCCAAATAGGAGCCATAGGATTGATTGAAACCCCGCTAACCACGATCTTCACGATGTTGCTAGGGCTGTTACCATGGGGATCATTGGGGTCCTTAGGGGTATTATCAGGGGCAAAGTAGGAGATCTGTATAGGGCCATTCTTGGATGTATCGTTCACGAAACCGAAAGAGTACTGCTCTACTACGGCCCTGATGCTGTCGTCAGACTGCATCGTGATCGCATAGCGGACGCCCTCTCGAACGCCCTCATGGATGCTTGCCCAGGCAAAGAGAACCCAAGCCAAGTCTAATGTCAGCATCAAAAGACCGAGTAACGGAAGTATTGTCAACGTAAACTCAACAAGAGTGCTGCCGCGTTCACGCTTCTTCCTACCACGGTAAAATTTGGCCTTAACGTTCACTTAAAAGTCCTAAGAAGGCAGTTCCGCAACGGGCGGATTTGTTGCAGCTCAAATTGAAGCCAAATCCGGTGGAACCGCAGCGGTTCCGTACAGGATCTAACCTAAAGAAGGATGCAACACGAAAAGAAAAGGCCGGAAACTCGGTGAAGGCGCTGGTCAAGCTGGAAAGTGCGCCGGGGCTTTCCCTCGAAGAAATTCCCAAACCAACCATCGGTATTAATGATGTCCTGATCCGGGTGACGCACACCGGAATCTGCGGGACAGATCTCCATATTTATGAATGGGATGATTGGGCACGGTCCACCATTCCGGTGCCGATGGCAATCGGGCACGAGTTTGTCGGTGAAATTGTCGAAGTTGGGTCCAATGTGAACGATTTTCACCCCGGCGAGATCGTGAGCGGCGAGGGACACGTGGTTTGCGGTCGTTGCCGGAACTGCCTGGCCGGACGGAGGCACTTGTGCGCACACACGGAGGGCGTCGGGGTGAACCGGCCCGGCGCGTTCGCCGAGTACGTTTGCCTGCCGATGAGCAACATCTGGCGGCACGATCCCTGTATCAACCGCGAAGTGGCGGCCATCTTCGATCCGTTCGGCAATGCGGTCCACACTGCGCTTTCCTTCCCGGTGCTGGGCGAGGATGTATTGATTACGGGCGCGGGTCCGATCGGTCTGATGGCCATTCCGGTAGTGCGGCATGCGGGCGCAAGATATGTGGTCGTGACGGATCTGAACCCTTACCGGCTCGATCTAGCGCTGAAAATGGGCGCAACTATGGCCATCAATCCCAAAGAAACAACTCTCATCGAAGTCCAAGGACAGCTTGGAATGCAGGAGGGTTTTGACGTCGGCCTGGAGATGTCAGGCAATCCGAGCGCGTTCCGCGACATGGTTGCCAACATGAGCCACGGCGCAAAAATCGCTATGCTCGGCATTCCGGCCAGTCCGATGGACATTAACTGGCGTCAGCTCATCTTTAACATGCTGACCATTAAAGGCATTTATGGCCGCGAAATGTATGAAACTTGGTACAAAATGACGGTGATGCTCCAGTCGGGGCTGGATATCACGCCCGTCATCACTCATCGCTATCCGTACTACGAATTTGAGAAAGGCTTCGAAGCCATGCGCTCGGGTCAATCCGGTAAAGTGATCCTGGACTGGACTGCGGTATGAAGACCAGCATCTTCGATATCTTCAAGATCGGTATCGGGCCGTCGAGCTCGCATACCGTAGGGCCGATGCGGGCCGCCGGCCGGTTTACGGCAGGCTTGCGGGAATGGGGATTATTGGCAAGAGCAGAGCGGGTGCTGGCGGAGTTATATGGATCACTGGCGCTAACCGGAATCGGCCACGGAACAGACCGGGCCGTTATGCTGGGGTTGGCGGGTGAAACGCCCGAAGAAGTAGAGCCGGGTGCTGTGGAGCAGATTCTAACGGAAATCCGCACGCGGGGGCAGATATCTCTGCTGAAGGAAAAAGAGATTGCCTTCCGCGAGGAAACCGATCTCCTGTTTCATAACGACCAGAAGCTGCCGGCCCACTCCAACGGCATGAGATTTTCGGCGTTCGATGCCCACGGCCAACTGCTGGCAACCGAAACTTACTACTCGATCGGCGGCGGCTTTATTGTACGGGAAGGGGAGCCAACCGACCTGCAACCAAAGCCGCTCCCTGTACCGCACCCGTTCTCCAACGGCGCTGAGTTGCTGGAGCAGGCCGACGCCAAAGGAATCACCATTGCACAGTTAATGTTTGAGAACGAGGCGGCGCTGCGTGATGCAAAAGAAGTACAAGAACGTATCAACCGGATCTGGCAGGTGATGAACGAGAGTATCGAGCGCGGACTGCACACCAGAGGCATTCTTCCCGGCGGCTTAAAGGTAAGGCGCAGAGCGCCGCGACTGTGGGAAAAAGCACAGGCGCAATCGAAACAGGACCCCCTGCGGGCGATGGACTTAGTGAATGCTTTTGCTATGGCTGTCAACGAGGAAAACGCGGCGGGCGGGCGCGTCGTCACCGCTCCGACAAATGGAGCCGCTGGACTGGTACCCGCAGTGGGGCGCTACTACCGAAATTTCGTACCGGAAGCTTCCGACGAGGGCCTCCAACGGTACTTTCTGACCGCAGGCGCCATCGGTATCTTATATAAGGAGAACGCCTCGATCTCGGGCGCTGAAGTCGGCTGCCAGGGCGAGGTCGGAGTCGCTTGTTCGATGGCGGCAGCAGGTCTGGCTGGCGCGCTCGGCGGAAACAATGAAGAAGTGGAGCACGCCGCTGAAATCGGCATGGAGCACCATCTTGGCATGACCTGTGACCCGATTGGCGGCTTAGTGCAGATCCCGTGCATCGAACGGAATGCCATTGGCGCCGTGAAAGCCATCAACGCCTGCCGGATGGCAATGCAGGAATCCGGGAGCGGCCACAAAGTCTCACTGGATCAGGTGATCCGGACTATGTATCAGACCGGCCTCGATATGCAGTCGCGCTACAAAGAAACCGCGCTGGCAGGATTGGCTGTCAATGTAAAGGATTGCTGATAACTTCAAAGGATTAGGATGTATACAACTGTTCAAGATCAGATCAGCGCTCGCGTGAGCGAGATCGAAAAAGCCGGACTGTTTAAGCGTGAACGCCTGATTGATAGCCCGCAACAGGCAGAAATTCAGGTAGGAGCCGGAACGAAAGTTCTGAACCTTTGCGCAAACAATTACCTGGGACTAGCCAATCATCCGGCGGTTGTGGAAGCCGCCAAGCGGGCGCTCGATGAGTGGGGCTACGGTTTGGCAAGCGTGCGCTTTATCTGTGGTACCCAATCTATTCACAAGCAATTGGAACGCAAGCTGAGCGAATTTCTCGGAACAGAAGACACCATTCTGTACGGCTCCTGCTTTGACGCCAACGGCGGCCTGTTTGAGACATTGCTGGATGCGGAAGACGCCATTATCTCGGACGAACTCAACCACGCCAGCATCATCGACGGTATCCGGCTTTCCAAAGCAAGGCGCTTTCGCTACAAGAACGGCGACATGGCGGACCTGGAGACCAAGCTGAAGGAAGCGAGCGGGGCACGAACCCGGCTGATTGCAACCGACGGCGTTTTTTCGATGGATGGATACATCGCCCGTTTACCGGAAATCTGCGATCTGGCCGACAAGTACGATGCTATGGTCATGGTGGACGACTCGCACTCGGTCGGCTTTATGGGCAAAGGTGGGCGCGGAACTCACGAGCATTTAGGCGTGATGGGGCGAATCGATATCATCACGGGAACATTAGGCAAAGCTCTCGGTGGGGCCAGCGGCGGCTATACCAGCGGCCGGAAAGAAATCGTCGATCTGCTGCGGCAACGGTCGCGGCCTTACTTGTTTTCGAACTCCGTTGCGCCCCCGATTGTGGCAGCTTCTCTGAAAGTTCTGGATCTGCTCACCGGAACGGCAGAACTCCGGGAAAAACTTTTCGCCAACACCAAGCTGTTTCGCGAACGGATGACCGGCTACGGATTCAACATTCTGCCGGGTGAGCATCCCATTGTGCCGGTGATGCTGGGCGACGCGGCTTTAGCCACAAAAATGGCGGATCTGTTATTGAAAAAGGGCATCTATGTGATCGGCTTCTCATATCCGGTGGTACCGCAAGGAAGAGCCCGGATTCGAGTACAGGTCTCAGCGGCGCACACCCCCGAAGAACTGGAGTTTGCCGCCGAGCAGTTTGGCGTTAGCAAAAAGGAGTTAGGCGTTTGAAACCGCTGATCGTAGGTCTAATAACAGGCGTATTGTGCCTTGCTGCATCGGTTCCATGGGGGAAAAAACGTCCGGAGCAATGGACAAATGAGGACGTGCAGCGCATTCTGTCCAACTCACCCTGGGCGCAAAGCGCCAACGCAACTTTTCCCGACCCGCGCAAAGACGAAAGGCCTGAGTCGGTCTATTCTATGCCGGGTGCGGCTCAGGCGGGCATGGCTGGTTCCAGAGGTGCAACCGATGGGCGCTGGGATGGCGGAGTCGGCCGGAACACCGGCATCGGCTTAATGCCAACCCTGCCGGTCATCGTCCGCTGGGATAGTGCATTACCAGTACGACAAGCTCTGTCCAGACAAAAAGCATCCGCAGAAGTGCTCGGAGAACCTAAGGACTACATCATTACCGTAGAGGGTTTAGTACCTGCAGGCCGGTATCGGCGCACCGGGCAGCTTCAAACCAAATCGAGCAGTGACGGCGTAATAGAAAATGTAAATGACCCTGAACACTTATTAGAGGGGTTAATGGCGCATTCAAAGCTGCTTATCAAGGGTCGTACTCCGCTCCCCTGCCAGGATGCCAAAGTTGATCCGGAAACTGGTGCCGTACATCTCTCCTTCCTGAAGTCTTTTGAAATCAGACCCTCCGATAAAGAAGTGACCTTCACAACGCGCTTTGGATCGCTGAGTGTGGAAAAACGGTTCCGGCTTAGTGATATGACTTACAACCGTAAGCTGGAATTGTAAACATCTATAAACTACGCGACTTTGCCTAGGAAATTTGCTGTAAAAAACTCCCTAGGCGTAGTGCAAAGTTGGTTGAAATTAACTATACTGAATAGGATCAAATCTACGGATCTGCAGTTTGCGAATTGCCCTGTGGTATATTACGCATCCACCGCTGATTCCAACCGCACCAAAATTTCTTTTGGCGCATCTAAATTAAAGGGTTATATGAACAGACAGAACCAGCTCATCAATGATCGGTACGAAGCTCTTATGTTCGCCAAGACACCCGAGGCCGGACGCAAAGCGGCCCGTGAGCTTGTGCGAACTGTTCTCGGCGAGGAGGCCTTACAGCTCTCCCTGGAAGAAGCGCTGCGTCAGTGCTGCCGACGTCTGCGGCCCTCGAAAGACCCACGGGAGCAAGCAAGGTTCGAAGCTGAGTTTATCGAACTGGGTGTTTGGCCCAACGAATCGCAAAGACTTGCTGCTTAATGACCACGATTGAAGTCATTCGGAAGTACCTCCAGGATGCGATTGCAGCGGAGACCAG
>JAFAZU010000044.1 GCA_019239585.1 Acidobacteriaceae bacterium | reverse complement strand
GCGACGAGAGTTCGGATTGGAACGTTGACTATACCACCCGTGCCGTTTTGTTGATAATAATGGGGGAATTGGTTAGTAGCTATAGTTCCGAAGCTGCGACTGAGTGGATTGATGTACCAATACGACAGACCGCCGTTGTTCGTCGACGTCCAAGCATAGGTATAAGCAATGCCTGGGCACGTAGTCCAATTGAAAAACCCAGGACTCGCCGGCGTTTCGTCGTTGGTGGTCTGCGTCTGCTGGATGAGCCAAGTCATCCAGTTCGGCGTATTTGAACCTGAAGGGGCATTTTGAACCAAGGCCTGCCACTGAGACTTATTGGGCGATTGCGCCCAATCGTTGAAGCCGGCGTAGGGTAAAAGCGGATAGTATGGAGCACCCTTAAAAAAGGGCGTGTTCCAGCTCCAGCATTGCGCTGCTGGCACATATTGATCCGGAATCCCGTAGTCTTCATTTGCGGTCACCCACGGTACAAGGGACCACATTTGGCGATCCGTGGTGTTGATGACTGTGCCGGCGGGCACCGCCGGGAATATCAGCTTCGAGTTCGCGGTCTCGTTGCACTGGAAGGCGCCAATGATGGGTTGAGTGGGCGTGGCCACGCACACGGGGGTTTGGCCTGAGGGGGCCATGAAGCCGGTCAGTTTACCTATCCCAGCCGGGCCGTTCTGGTAACCCTGAATGTGATAATACTCCACGCGCAGGTTGGCCGCCGAAGTCAGAATTGAGTCCCAGTAATCGTACAGGTTCTGCATGTGGGTGGAGTCCGCCGCGCGGAAGAAATGCTTGCTCTGGCCCAGCCAGAGGCTGTACAGGTGGAGCATCCCGCTGGTCCCGAGGGTGCCGTTGTCCCTGACGTAGTTCTGCACCAACTCGTAGTACGCATTCTGGTCCTCGATTTGCAACTCGCTCAATAAGCTGTTATAGAGTGTGGTGCAGGTCGAGTCCGGCGTCGCTGGTGTGCTGCCGGCAACCAGCGGCTTGCAGGCGTTAGAGAAGTATTCTAAGTTGGTCTCGTGCGTCTGGATCGGGACCGCATACTGATTCGCGAAGTTGGTGATACTGTTGTACTGCGTCTGGGTGGCAGTGGACTGCACCAGACTGTTGAGCTGGCCCACCTCAGAGGACAAATTTCCAATCGAGCTCACGATGTCCTGCAGCTCGTACTCCAGAGTGTCGATGTCGTCCGAGCTGCCCGACGGGAGCCCCGCTAGCGACATCGCCCAGCCAGCCAGGTTTGCCACATTGTTCGCGCCGGCGTAGTCCAGCAGGCCCTCGTACAGGCCCGCCTGAATGACGCTGGCTGCGGTACCCAGCGGGTCGCTGGTCGTGCTCGTCAACACTGGCGGGGGGCGGAACGAATGCGTCAAGCCCACGGCTAGCTCCTGGAGCAGCAGGTGCGCGAAGGCGTCCAGCCCTCCCGCGGCCTCCGCCTCCGCCACGAAGACGGCGGGGCTGAAGAACGGACACCTATAATGCGGCCCCTGCCGCAAGGCCTGCCCCAGAGGATAGTTCGCCGGAAGCGTCAGAAAACTCCGGACACGGGCCTGGGCCTGATTCAGGTCAAGCTCCGGCCGCGCGTCCAGGAGACGGCTGACCAGGGTGGTCACCGGGTTCACGACTAGAATCTGGTTTGCCAGATCAGCGATGGGGACGTCGGCCATCAGATGCCCCGGAAACGGTTGGCCCTTTATCGTTCCGCCCGAGATGGTGATGCGCACCAGCGATCGCCGGTGTCGCTCGGATGGGTTCGTGGCTTCGGCCTCTTCGTCCGAAAGCCATTCCCGCCCCACGGGCGCGGGGAACACGCCATACTCATTCGTGGCCGCGTTTGCGTGGACCAATAGCCGGCCACGCACGCTCACGCGTACATCCGCTCCCACGACCGGAGCGTGGGCGAACACCATCATTCTGAGCAACACTTTACTCTGGCCATGAGTCGCCTC
Source organism: Acidobacteriaceae bacterium (assembly GCA_019239585.1). Lineage (GTDB taxonomy): Bacteria > Acidobacteriota > Terriglobia > Bryobacterales > Bryobacteraceae > Bog-105. Next base: position 256 of record JAFAZU010000044.1, on the reverse strand, counting down.
CGGGGTCCCCGTTGCGGCCCCACTCGACTGATCCTGAGCCGTGGCTGTGCCAGCGGCCAGGATCAAACCGAGCAGAAGCGGCGCCAGCACAGCGGCACGCCTGGTCAAGTTAAAAAATTTCCGTGTCATATGATCTCTGATCCTCCTTGAAGAATCGCCGCGGCCTGCATTCGCTAACTCGCTAATCGTGCAGGGCCGTTCGTCTCAATACGCAACATCCGCGGTCAAAACCCGTAAAAGAAAAGGTCATGGTAAG
>JAFAZU010000430.1 GCA_019239585.1 Acidobacteriaceae bacterium | reverse complement strand
CGCTAATCTTTCGCGTATCAAAAGCGACTGCCAGCCTTTCCGCCGCGCTGCCGTGAGGACCGCATCTCCAAAGAAAAGGGCGGCACCGTCCTGAATAGACATGGCTGCGCCGCCGACCGGCTCGCTTTCCCTTGCGATCCAGCACTGAATGTCGCGGCACATGGCAGCCATGGAATTGACCTGTGACTCGGTAACTGGCACGTACTCCGCGAAGCCCTGGCTTACTACACGCGACCATTGCAGCTTTTCGTCCGTTGACGCTAGATGCAAGGACGATGACCGTTCAAATGTTTCGTCGGGTTCGATCCGGCGCGCCAGCACATTGTTGAATTCAATAATTCGATAGGACCGGTTTTGCACAAAAGCAAGCACAGAATCGTCCGCCATCGGGCAAAGATCCATAAGGCATGGGCTTCCGCGCTCGCGGTAAAACGCCTCCAACCGTTCCATCTCTTCTTGCGGAACTCTCCCGCTCATGCCGATGCCGAGCGCATGCGTCATAGGCGAGCCCACACCTGCGAAAATCGCAGTTCCTCCTGCAAGGGATTCGAAGGCCGCATCGGGAATTGCTTCGACAGCAAGGCGCGCTAGCTCAAATCCGTTAGCTGCTTCCGCTTTCTCAAGCCGAGCTGCGAGAACACGATCTGACGACAAAAATTGCATGGCTGTTTCCCCGAAATTTTGGGAGTTTCATTCCACTTTCAATTTCACTAATTTGAAGATAAAGGGTCTTATGAGAAAACGATGCCTGTCTTTGAGTTTCAGCATTTCCGCTTTTTTAGGTCTTGCTCAATTAACTTACGCGCAATCCGAGCTTCATCATCTTACTTTCAATGTCGGCGGCGGTTATACAGCCACGACCGGCAATATCTCGAACCGGTTGGATGGCGGCGGTCACTTTCAAGCTGGGATCGGCTACAACCTCAACCGCTATCTGGGAATCCTTGGGACTTTCAACTTTCACCAACTGGGTTTAACCGGTCAAGCTTTAAATGAGGTGAATGTGCCGGACGGCAGCTCGCGGGTGTATTCGCTTACCGCTGAGCCGAAGATTACTCTTCCATATCGGAGGTTAGCAGGATTTTATCTTCTCGGCGGCGGCGGCTGGATGCGGCGCACTGTGGAATTTACGCAGCCAACCGTTGCTCAGACCATTGTGTTTGATCCGTGGTTTGGCTATTATGGTCCGGCTCTCATTCCGGCGAATCAGGTAATCGGCAGCTATTCGCAAAATGCCGGCGTCTGGGACGTCGGCGGCGGTTTCAATATTCCGCTACCGCGCGCAAGGTTTAAGCTTTACATCGAAAGTCGCTTCTACGACGGAATCACGAATACGCATACTACGCTTGTGCCTATCACGGTCGGCCTTCGCTGGTAGATTTTGTAGTCTCAACCGTGATATAGCGGTTGAGCATGCCAATTACTACTTATCTCAACAGACCTGCCTGGAAGCTAGAGTCTCAGGAGTTACGGATTTCGGTCCTGCAATGCGGGGGACATATTGGGGAAATTGTCCTCAAGGGCGGGAGCGAAGTGAATCCGCTTTGGGTTCCTCCCGTTCCGACGATTGACTCCGATCAGTACGATCCCGCTGTTCATGGCGCGATCTATGGTACAAGCGCCGAAGCGCGGCTGTTGAGCGGCTTAGTGGGGCATAACCTGTGCTTCCCGTATTGGGGAGATCCTTCGAAAGCGGAAGCGGCGGCGGGTATGACGTTTCATGGAGAAACAGGCATCCGCCGCTGGTCGCTTTTGAAAGAAACACCGGATCAACTAAGTTTGGAAGTACGGCTGCCGGAGTCAGATATGTCGTTCCGGCGAATGATTCGCGTCAAAGGCGCCACGGTTCAGGTCGACAGCATTGCCGCGAATCAGTCGGCCTGGGATCGGCCGTTTGGATGGTGTGAGCACGTTACGTTTGGACCTCCATTCTTAGAGAGCGGCGTAACTAGGTTTGACGCTTCCGCCGATAAGGGATTCGTGACGGGACAGCCAGGAGGGGAAAGTTTTCTGTGGCCGACAGCCAAATCAGGCGCTAGGAATGCCGCGTTCAACCTGCATGAGTTCGCCCGTGTTGAGCATTCCGATCTAGTTAATTCATACCTGCTTCGCCCCGACAGGCCCTGGGGTTGGTTTACGGCATTCCACCGCAAGTATTCTCTGCTGATCGGTTATCTGTTCCAACGCGAGCATTACCCCTGGTTGAATATATGGGAGAACAACGACAAGCGCCGGGTGACCCGGGGAATGGAGTTCAGCAATACACCTCATCACGGAACCATGAAGGCTCTTATCAAGAGCGCCGAGATGTGGGGAGCGCCTACGTACGAGTGGCTGGATGGCCGGTCGCTCGTGACGAAAAGTTTTACCGTTTTTGTTTCCCGGGTTCCGGCTGATTTTCGGGGCACGCAGGACATTCAGGTTTCTTCCGGAGAGGTCGAAATTATTGAAATCGGCGGGGGACGAAGGTTTCAGGTCACGATCTGAAAACGATTTTCCTGCTGGCCCGGTACTGAGGTTTGAATGGCAAACAGGCTGCCGGCCAGACGATCACCCGGCGGCGCGCCGGAGGATGCGGTCGTGACATAAAGAGTTGTGCGGTCAGGACCTCCGAAGGCGCAGGTGGTGATGTTGGCCGTCGGCATCTCAATCACTCGGTCAATCTTGTCATCCGGGTTCAGGCGGACGATGCAGCCGCCTCCAAAGCGGCAATTCCAGAGGAAGCCTTCGCTGTCCATTGACGATCCGTCCGGCAAGCCGCGTTCGAAACCGGTCAGCGCAGGGCGCTCATTACAGATGCGGCCTGTCCAAGCGTCATAATCATAACGCCAGATTGTGTTCTTCAGAGTGTCGGCAAAA
>JAFAZU010000256.1 GCA_019239585.1 Acidobacteriaceae bacterium | reverse complement strand
TAGTGGGCGCTGCCAAGAACCGGCGCGTCTTAACACAATATCCGTTCCGGCGCTACGGCACGCCGGCCCTAGCCTTTGCAACCGTATTTACGGACGCGGTGTTCAGTTGCCCTGCTTGGAGCATGGATCAGGCTATGTCCCGCTATGTGCCTGTTTATGCCCTTGAATTCAACGACCCCGATGCGGTGACAGATCTCAAAACGCCTCCGGGCCTGCCGAGTCTGGGCGCACATCACTCCAGCGAATTGGTCTATGTGTTTCAGACTCCTTTAGTCGGGATGGCGAATCCAGCCCGATTTAGCCCTGAGCAGCGTGCGCTCTCTGACCAGTTCAGCGGAGCCTGGGCGGCGTTTGCGAAAACGGGGAATCCAAACATATCCGGCCAGCCGCGCTGGCAGACCTTCCGAGCCGCCCAGCCCGAAGTACAGACATTTACTCCCGCCGGAATAACGAGCAACCCTCACTTTTCCGACGATCACAAATGCGTGCTTTGGTCAGACTTGAACCTCCGTTAACGGGTCGGGGCTCAAAGTTGGCCATAAACAACTACCACTGCAAAATTTGGTTACTGCCATTCTGAAAATACACAGTCACGCGCCGAAACTCAACGTCTGCATTCTACACTTCGAATTGGATGGCGCGATAGGGTCGAGGTGGTCCTGAATGTTGATACGATCATGTTCCATTCTGCCGTTTACTTGGGCCCGGCCAGTAATCCCACCTGCCCATGTTGCCGCCTGGTCCCGGCATCCTCTGAGCATCAGAAACTGCCGCCCATCCAACAAGCAGCGCTATACAACTGAACATCCGAACTGTTTTGCAAAATACTCTTTGTTTCTTAATAAGTACTAAAATCCTCCTGACAATTTTCAAAAAGCTGCTCGAAGCTGATCTTAGGGCGAAGCAGATGGCGAATCTAATCAGGAGAGTTGCTCATCTTTTTCGGAGAGAAGAATTGCGAGTTCCGGGGATACCGTGCCTGATGAGGGCTTCGCTGAAAGCTCAATAGCAGGCCGACACACAATTTCGTTTCGATCCGTAAAAAATCCGCACTTTTTCGGCCTGGAAATGTAATCGTGCTTCACATAGCATAGGACTACAGCGGCAGCGAACTCCAGTGCTGGCCGCAGTAAACAGTCCTAGTAAGCCAATCGGAGGTTACTAGGTCCACCGCGAGCTCCTCGCAAATTCTCGTCGAGGGCTTTGCTTTGGCAGCGCACTTTCAAGGCAGATGGAGGTGCGCTGCCCATTTTTAGTCCGGCACCGGGCTACAAGAGCTTGGGCCGTTATGGGAAAGGTTCGCTATGCAAATATCATTGACAAAACGCTCCATTGCTGAATTTCTGGGCACGTTCTGGCTGGTTTTTGGCGGCTGCGGCAGCGCCGTATTGGCCGCCGCTTTTCCGGCTCTCGGCATCGGCTTCGTCGGAGTCGCCTTGGCCTTTGGATTAACCGTGCTCACGATGGCCTATGCGATTGGCCATATCTCAGGTTGCCACTTAAACCCGGCAGTCTCTATTGGTCTCGCCACCGCGAAGCGGTTTCCTGCGTCTGAACTGCCTTCCTATATCGTTGCGCAGCTTCTTGGAGCCGTAGTCGCCGCTGGCACTCTCTTTGTGATTGCGAGCGGCAAAGCGGGCTTTGATGTGAGCGCCGGATTCGCCTCAAATGGCTACGGGCCACACTCACCAGGCGGCTATTCGCTGGGGGCTTGCCTGACAGCCGAAATTGTGCTGACATTCATGTTCCTGATGATTATTCTCGGCGCGACCGATAAACGCGCGCCGGCTGGTTTCGCACCAATTGCAATTGGCCTTGGGCTGACGTTGATTCATCTGATTGGTATACCCGTGACAAACCTTTCTGTTAATCCCGCACGAAGCACCGGTCCAGCCCTGTTTGCCGATGGCTGGGCGCTGGGTCAGCTATGGCTGTTCTGGGTAGCTCCCATTTTGGGAGCAGTCATCGCCGGAGTTGCTTATCCCGCGTTGGCGGGGGGAGAAGTTCCGACCATCCCTGTTACTAAGTCTACCGCCAAGACAGCTAGCGCCACACCTTACGCTTAAAGCGATTCGCATTTTACCGTTGAAATGAGATAGAACGGCCACCAATCCGAGCGCAAATGAAGTTTCGAAGCGATCGGAATGCGTGGCCTTTTTATTTGATTGACAGAACCCAAAAGAAATAGGTAGTACCATGAACCGCTGTTCCCTCCCGTTGTTTTGTCTGCTTTTGATAACGCTCTCCCTGGCTGGAAGCTGCTCGACTAAATCAGTGGATGCTAGAAGTGCGAGAGATAAAAAGGTTCAAGAACCTGTTACACGCTATGCGAAGAAAGAAGCCCCGCAAACTATGGCCAACACTGGTAATTACAATGCAGCCAAGCCAGTACCAGTTACACTCAATGACCCTATCGATGTAAATTCGGCTACTGAGTTCGAATTGGAAACGCTGCCGGGTATTAGTCCCGCAGATGCGGAAACCATCATTGAAAACCGACCCTATCGCACTCGGGAAGAGCTTCTCGTGAACGGAGTGATTGCAGAAGATGTCTACGCCAGAATCAAAGACAGGATCACGACGAAATAGCCGTTAGCTGACAGGAAAAGAGGAATTTATATCAAATAGGATAAGTATGCAGGACTTTGAAGGGTTAGGCGTGTTTTACCTTGGCAAGCCGGTTGATCCCGCAACTCGGAAAGCCATCGATATACCGCTACTCTACAAATCAAAGGATCTTGTCACGCACGCGGTTTGCGTTGGCATGACGGGCAGCGGCAAAACCGGTTTATGTATTGGACTGCTGGAAGAGGCGGCTTTGGACGGCATACCCGTTATTGCCATTGATCCAAAAGGTGATCTCACCAATCTCGCCCTTACCTTTCCGGCGCTGCGGCCGGAAGACTTCCGTCCTTGGATTCATGAGGATGAAGTCCGCGCCAAAGGGCTAAATACCGAAGAGGTCGCGGCTCAACAGGCAGAGCTTTGGAAAAACGGACTTGCCGCAAGCGGGCAGGACGGCGCACGGATTCAACGGCTGCGGGATGCTGTTGACCTGACCATCTACACGCCGGGGAGTGAGGCCGGCATTCCCTTATCCATCCTGAAATCATTTGATGCTCCCGATGAGAAGTTAGCGGGAGACAGAGAGTTGATGCGAGACCGAGTCAGCGCCACCGTTACCAGCCTATTAGGGCTGATCGGAATGAATGCCGACCCCATCCAAAGCAGGGAACACGTGCTGCTTTCCAACATTTTGGAAGGGGCATGGCGGGCTGGCAAAAGCCTCGATCTGCCTGCCATTATTGCGCTAATTCAGGCACCCCCGTTCGAGCGAGCAGGCGTTATGGATCTGGAAACCTTTTATCCGGCAAAGGACAGGTTTTCACTTGCTATGTCTTTCAACAATCTTCTAGCTTCACCAAACTTTGGAAGCTGGCTGGAAGGAGCGCCGCTGGACATTAGCTCTTTACTATACACACAGGGCGGGAAGCCCAGATTATCGATCCTCTCGATAGCGCATTTGAGCGATCCCGAAAGAATGTTTTTCGTTTCCCTGCTACTGAACCAGATAGTAGGCTGGGTCAGATCGCAGGGGGGAACAAGCAGCCTTCGGGCGATCCTTTACATGGATGAAATTTTCGGCTTCTTCCCGCCCGTTGCCAATCCGCCGTCGAAAAAACCGCTTTTAACACTATTGAAACAGGCGCGCGCGTCCGGGCTGGGTATAGTATTGGCTACACAGAACCCTGTGGATCTTGATTATAAAGGTCTTTCCAATACAGGTACCTGGTTCATCGGAAGGCTTCAAACCGAGCGCGATAAGTTGCGCGTTTTGGACGGCCTGGAAGGAGCTACCGGCGATGCTCAATCGAGTTTTGACCGGCGCGAGCTGGAAAAGACATTGGCAGGGCTGAGCAACCGTACCTTTCTGCTGAACAACGTGCATGATGGCAGCCCGCAGCTCTTTCAAACTCGGTGGACATTATCTTATCTGCGCGGACCCATGACGCGCGAGGGGATTCGCGTTCTGATGTCGGGAAAACAGCGGCCTAAAATGGAAGGGAAGGCCAAAGAGGTTTCGGGAAAGTCGGAAACTGCGCTCCTTTTCACCGCGCCGGTACTGCCAC
>JAFAZU010000228.1 GCA_019239585.1 Acidobacteriaceae bacterium | reverse complement strand
CGTGGCTTTGGCTCTGGTGGCTCCGAGCCACAAAAGCCTGATTTTAAGCGAATTAACGATGCACCACGGTATGCAATCAAAACAGGATGCGGCCGAATATGGCTCTTGGACAAGCCCGGCGGCTCCGACGCGGCTCGCGCGCCCGCTTCGGGGCGCATCGAGCCGCTATCGTCCCGCTTTAGGGTTAGCCGAAAGCGACGATTCGGTGCTTCCGTGCTTGGAAGCTGAACCGGTGGCATTCACCGGTTGTATCCGAAACGTTACAGCCTTGCAACGTTATTTCGTAACCAACCCGGCAGCGAACATGCGCGCCTTGGACGGACGCCCCGGCTTCCGATCCTCGGAAGTCAGGTAGCTCTCAATTTGCAACCCGGACACGTATTCAGCAATCACCTCGCCATCATGCTCGAACTTGTAAACACGAAAGCGGCCGTCCCGAATAAGGTGATTAACCCGCGTGTGACTAACACCCAAAAGCAAGGCTGCCTGTGATTGGGTAAACAGGCCGTTAACTTCCTTCGATAGCTTGAGGAAGCGCGCAATCGAAGCCTTGGCGCCGGCGGCAGCCGTGCGCTTCGGATCGGCAGCCGGCAGCGCAAAGAGAGTCCCAGTTTCCATCGGCGGCGACAGTAGCAAAACCGGCGACGATTGACAACGTTTTCCTATGAAGCAAGAATCGTGCCATAGTATAATCTGACATATAACCCTCCCAAGGATGACAGCAGCCCGCGTGTGCGGCGATGGCGCGAGACGCCTCGCGCAGAAACGTGACCCTCCCGTGCCAGTAAAACAACCCGCCCAAGGATGACCGCTGCCGGCGTGTGCGTCGTGTTGCGCCGGACGCCCGGCGCTAAGGGATACCCCAACCGTGACAGGGACAGGAATCTCACCAACCCAGGGTTGGCATGATTCCTGCTTGGGCTGGTCCTCCTTTCGACCAGTTACCCGGAAATAAGTCAGGTCCGGGGAAGCGAACCCTTGGCGTCGGTAGAAGGGCTTTCGCTTCCCCGGACATGACAAGGAAGTTACAGAGTGTAACCTATTCCTGTCCGTGTTCCATGTGGAACAAACACACACACGGGTCGCAGAGGTTCCACGTCCGAACGCCCGCGTCAAAGTCTTCCGCTGCCCTGTCCGGGTTAAGAGGTTCCCCGCAGTTGGCACAGTTCATTCTTGGGTTAGTATCCCTGTCTTGTCTGGCACGGTTCTTGCTTGGGTTATCTTCGGCGTTTTTCACGATGTCAGGGATGCGGGAAAGCCACTGCTCCGCGTCGCAGATCAGCGCCATCGACTGATTGTTTCGCAGCCGTGGCCGCTGCGGCTTTCTACCAGCCGCCCGAGCGCGCAGGAAGCTCTCGCGCCGCTGTGCCATCTGCCAGCGCCTTGCCGTGCGTAGGACGGCCCGATAGCCCCGCGCAGACAGCTCCTGCTCCTGCTCCTGGCCGACCGGGATTGCCTCGCGGTTAGCGGCTCCCCAATATCGACCCACTTTATGTCCGGGAGCGGTTTGATCCTCTTTTGACATATACCCGGCGACGTATCGCATGATGCCTTGCGGATGCCGGATTTTCTCGAAGCGAGTGCCCGCTTTCGCGTGTTTTGGATCGCCCGAGCCGACCACCTCGAACCAGCTCCGCGAGAGCCAGGCTTTGAACTCTCCATGAAAGGCCGGTTCTGCTTCGACCATCTCGCGGGTTATGTGTCCCGCAGAGAGCAGCTTATCGACCTTGCCCGAGGTTGGCAGGTTCCAGAGAAAACAATGGAAGTGCGGTGCGCCTCGCTTTTGAAATTCGAGCTTCCAGATTATCCCAACCCCCGGATAGATACGACGAAGTCGTTTCAGCCATGCAGCCAGATCGGCCTTCCAGCGCCGGGAATCCGGCGACCACTCCGCCGGGTAAGTGAGCGTTAGCATCCAAGGCAGACACTTTCGGGTTATCGTGGCCATAAAAAGGAGCAGCCTCCGCCGGCTTTTTGAGCTGAATTCGTCAATCGCCTCGCGTGGCTTTGGCTCTGGTGGCTCCGAGCCACAAAAGCCTGATTTTAAGCGAATTAACGATGCACCACGGTATGCAATCAAAACAGGATGCGGCCGAATATGGCTCTTGGACAAGCCCGGCGGCTCCGACGCGGCTCGCGCGCCCGCT
>JAFAZU010000156.1 GCA_019239585.1 Acidobacteriaceae bacterium | reverse complement strand
GGGCCGATCCAGTTGCAAATCGCCGGTCCGGATGTCGAGGAGTTCTTGTACGCGAGCGCCTGTGTTGAACAGGGTGAGCAATAAGGCCCGGTCGCGGACGTGATTTCGTCGTTGAGCGGCAGTTCCCAGCATCGCGGCGATTTCTTCGCCTTCCAAGTAATCGACCGCGCGGGCCGGTCCACGCTTGATTGGTACGGCCAGGAGGCGTTGCGCCTCTTCCATCTGCTCGGGCTCGCGTGTAGCGAGAAAGCGAGCGAAGGAATGAACGGCCGCTAGTCGGGCATTGCGTGTGGCGACACTATTCTTTCTTTGCATTTCGAGATGATCCAGAAAAGCAAGGACATCCTCCGTCCGCAGATGCTCGAATTCCAGATCGACCACGCCACAATCGTGACGTGTCGCGAGAAACCGCAGGAGCAGCACAAACGTATCGCGATAACTCAACACCGTGCGAGAGCTGAGCCCGCGTGTGAGCGGTAGATGCTGGGCAAAAAAGGCGCGCAAGACCGCTGCCAACTTTGTCGGAGTGCAGGGCGTCATGCGCGGCCTCCGTTCCCCTCCGGAGAAAGCCATCCGGCCGAGTGGGTATGAAACCGCTCGCTGGCCGCCACGGCGGTTGCTTCCAGAAAGGTGAGGTAATACTGCGTGGACATGACCGAGATATGCCCCAGATAAGTGGCGAGAGCAGGCAGACGGGCTTGTACATCGACGCCCGCACGGTACCAGCGCGCGAGGGCCTGCACCGTGAAAGTGAACCGAAAATCGTGAACCCGTGGGACCCGACCTTGGGGCGTCCGAATGCCAGCGGCCCGGATCACCTTTTTGAGCAAGCTGCCGAAACCCGTCCCTGTATAACCTCGAAAGTGCCCGCCGTGATGATGCACTAACAGCGGCGCTTCGCTGGTATGGGGCGCACTACACTGGCGATGGGCGGAAAGATACCGGTCGAGTGCCCTCGTAGCGTCAGCCGATAAAGGAACGAGGCGCGACTTGTCGAACTTGGTCCGGCGCACATGAAAGACTTGTGCGGTCTGGTCGTAGTCGCTGAAGGTGAGGCGTACCAGTTCGCCGCGACGAAGCCCGGTTGTGTACAGGATAATAATCCCCAAGCGGGCCACTTCGCCGTGTAGCGGTGACGCTTCGTGCGCCGCCAAGCCTTCGGTGGCGGCCAGCAGGCGGAGAATGTCGGCTCCCGAAAAGATATAAGGGAGGGGCCGAGGACCCGCCGCTGGAAACTGACTTGGGTCGGGCACGAAGCTATGGGGATCCTCACGCTGCCGAAACAGGCAGAAGTGATAGGCGGCCCGGAGCCGAGCTCGCTGTGTGCTGGTCTGGAGCGATGTCATCGATTCAGCCCAAGCCGTGAATGTTTCGCGCGTCAGGTCAGCGGCGTGGCACGATACCAGAAAGCGGTCCAGGTAACGGAGATAGTACGCCATCGTGACCGCGCGCCGCCCCAGGGCCCGCTTGCGGGCGAGATAGCGTGTCAAAAGCGGTCCGAGAGGAGACAGAAAAGTTCCCGGCTGTTTCATGGCCGCTCCTCCGAGCCGGAGTCCGGCACTGGCAGGGACAGAGCCACGTCGCGCAGATCCTCCACTTGCAGGCGCAGATAAATACCCGTGCTTTCCGCACTGCGATGGCCGAGCAGGTCCCCGATGGTTTTCAGCGGTGTGCCTTGCCGGAGCAGATGCATGGCCAGTCCGTGGCGAAGAGCATGCGGACCGCCCAGGCCCGGCATACGCACACCGGCGTGCTGGGCCCAGGCGTCAAAGACATCACTCACAGCGGTTGACTCGATCGGACCCTGGGGCGCACGGACGCGCAGAAAGAGTCGTCGCTCGCTCGGCTTCCCGGCTCGTTGGCGCAGGTACGCGAGCAGCGCCGTACCCATTTCCTCGGTCAGCGGTAAGACCAAGGGCGTACCCACCTTCGGGCGTGGGACACGGATCACGCCCGCTCGCCACTGAATATCGCCCATCTCCAAGCTGGCCACCTCACTGCGGCGGAGACCATAGGTCGCGATCAGGAGCAGCATGGCGTAGTCCCGACAGCCTTTGATCGTTCCACGATCAATGCCACGCAGCAGTGTTAAGACGTCCTCCCAGGGAAGAGCGCGGACCAGTTGTTGCCCGCGATACTGCCGTGGTGACTCCAGGTGCCGATCGAGCCCGACCGGGATCTGCCCCGAGGCGGCGAGGAATTTGAGAAAGGACCGCAGGATGGCAATGACCTTCTGCATGGTGATGCGACCGACACGTTGGCTACTTTGGACCAGAAAGCTCTCTAGATCGCCGGCCTGGATCTGGAGCAAGAGTCGCTCGTCGTGGTCATAACAAAGGAAGCGGAGAAAGTCACCGGCGAGAACAGCATGCCGTGTGATCGTCGACGGAGCGAATCCGCGCCTTCGTTGGAGGTGTTGGCGATAGGCCACCAGCAGTCGTTGCGAAGCGGTCTGCGGCGTGGACTCCAGCTTTCCTTGCTCAGTGAGGTACTGCAGCAAGGATCGGCCCAGGGCGTAGGCGATCTGCGGTGTCCAGCGCTTCTGTCGCGGGAGGCAGGCCCGTAACTGCTCAGCGGTATGGCCGGAAAGGGAAGCAATCTGGTGCTGCCGCAACCATTGATCGAGGAACGGGGCGGCTTCCAGGCGGCGAGAGATGGCGCTCGGGGGATAGCCGCCCGCCTCCAGCCAGGAGCAGAGAGGTTCGAGAACACTACCTAAGACCGGCAAGGAAGTATACCGGGCATGGGTGTTCGGAAAAAGGGTAGTAAGCATCGAGTTCTCCTTGTTTTCAAGTGGGCCTCCAGCGGTGGCCCGGTCTCGATGCTAATGCTCGCGAGTGACTGACTTATGTGGAGAATCGGAAGTTGAATTCGCAGCCAGAGAAGACCATGCGTTTGTCCACTCCACATAATGCAGCACTGCACATCAGTCATAAGATGTGGAGCTCCACATCTTATGACGGCATTGGCTTCTGGTTGTGTGTGCGCCGCTTCTCCGCCGGAAAGCTTTCGTGGTGGCCGGCGGCGGACACACCACTGCACTCGCTCACCGCACCACAACTGATGGTGCTGCTTTATCAAGGTCATCCCGAACAAGCCCGCTTTGCTCCGCCCTGGCGGGCGCTGGGCTAATGATTAGCTGGAAGCCCGCGCCGCATAGGTCCAGGGCAGCCACTGCGCCGGGTGGTCTCGTACGGCACGGGCATTCTTCATGACTGCCACCAGATAGGCGGCGGCACGAAGGCCATGGGTCCGGCAGGTCTCGATCACACTCATCAGCAGATCGCCCACGGCCGCGCCCTGTTCGGTCCGGAAGAATAAAGCGTTCTTCCGATGCAACACCACCCGCTTGAGCGCCCGCTCGACCGCATTGGTATCCAGCGGTGCGTTCCCGAAGCGGAGAAATTGGGTTAAGCCGTCCCAGTGGCGCTGCAGGTAAGCGAACGCCTTTCCCAGGGCGCTATTGGGTTCCACGCGCCGTTGCTCAAACTGGGTGCTGATCCAGTTCTGCAACCGCTCCAGGACCGGCGCGGAATAGAGTTGATGATACGCCAATCTCTGCTCGGGTGTCATGCCCGTCGTTTCGGCTTCATACCGGTACACGGTGGCGAACTCCTCCCGCACGTGCTGGCATTCTTCCGGGAACATCTCCTCGATATCAGTAAACTGCCGCCGCGCATGCGCGAGACATTTGACCGGGATCACGGGAGAGGAATGGCTCCAGTTGGCGGCGAGCGCATCGCCGACCTGCAACGGTGGGTTCTGTTCGGCCGACCGCAACTCCAGTAACTCGCCCATATTTTCCCCGGCGTGCTGACGTCCGCTCATGTACAACACAATGGAGGGCTGTGCTTTGTCCGGGCTGTGGGCGACGATGCCGGTCGTCTGTAAACCATGTCGCTGGCCGTCGGCGGCCCGCTGCTCGTTTTCCTGGGAGCAGGAGAGAATCTGCACGCGGGTATCGTCGCCAATCAGCACGCCAGCCTGTGCTGCTAAAGCACGCAGGTAGAGGTATACCGGCAGGAGTACATTGGCGACCGCTTCCGCCCGCTCCCACTGCACCGAAGCGGGCAAGGGGACGCCATACGCTTCCTGCATCTGAGACAGCCGGTGAAACGGAAGCCCGGCCGCGTACTTTGCCAGCACGATCGCCACATCGGCGGTGGCATCGTATTTTTCTGTCGGCACGTCGTCGGGCAGCGGAGCCGGGAAGCGCTGCTGGCAACTGGAGCATCGCAACACGGTCTGCTCATAACAGGTAGCCCCGACTAAGGGCTGACCGGTGAAGCGAAGAAACACCGCCGGCGTGCTGGTCTGGTACAAACGGCCACCGCAGGCGCAGCGATCTCCGGGTTGTCGGAGCGGATCGTGGCAGGATACACGTTGAGCCCCTGGATAATCTTCAGCGCTCCTTCGGCCATGTCCCGGCGGCTTCGATTCGTTGCTTTCCGGTTCCGGACGGGCGGTCTCGGACGAGTCAGCCGTCAGCTCAGGCTCTTTCCCGCCTGCTGCCCTGGGCGGTCCTGACCAAGGTGTTCCGGCAGAAGAGCCGAGTAACTGCTGCACCAGGCGCATCAATAACTGGCGATCGGACTCCTGCAGGGTATCGTCCTGCAAATGGGCCAGCACCTGAGCCAAATCCGCGCGGCTAGCTGGCAAGGAAACTCGATACTGCTTGCTCATGACGACGTAACAGGTACTCGCTATCGTAACTCGAAATCACCGATCTGCGACTGGAACTTTCGACCGCAAGCCATTTTCCCGAAAAGACACGCTCCACCGCTTCCAACCGAAGCCTTGACGTTGGCACGCTCGGGCCAGATGTCGCCGAATCTTCCTCTCTACCCAGTTTTGGATATAAGAGAAACAGCGGCTCGAGTGTCCGATCGCGAAGCATTTGACCCAACCACGCAGGATGGGATTGATTGTCTCAATGACCCCGCGCACTGGTTGGGAGCGAGAAGCCCGAAAAATTTCTTCAGATCCGGCGTAACCCACAGGGTCAGGCTGCCGCGTTCTTGTGTGAGCGGTCTGTGAACAGCATCTTGTGTTAAGCCGCCCTTAGCGGCAAGCTGCTGTTATGGGACAAGCAAACGAAGAAGAGCGGACACGCTGGCGCGAGTGGCTGGCCGAGCAGAAAGACAGCGGGCAGAGCGTGGCCGTGTTCTGCCGGGAGCGAGGCGTACGCGAATGGCAGTTTTATGAATGGAGAAAACGGCTG
>JAFAZU010000047.1 GCA_019239585.1 Acidobacteriaceae bacterium | reverse complement strand
GACCTCTGAATATTTAGCCGATCAGTGAATCCCCTTTGGCCCCCAAGTGGGGATTGCGGTAAAGTGCCGCAAGCATCATGATAAGGAATACGTAGTGTCATCCCGTGTGGGAGGCCCTCTAGCGTTGTCTTCACTGATCAGAATGCCCATCGGTCAGTTGACTACTGGGGCCGAAAGCAGATCAACTGTCCAGATCCAATATGGCTGTGATACGACGTCAGCTTTTTAGTTCTTCTCTGATTTCGGCGGCTGCTTGTCTGGCTTCCTCCACTGCGCCGATGGGAAAGCTGATAGCTCCGACTTTCGGGTGACCGCCTCCGCCGTAGCGCTCACAGATGGTCGCTAAGTTGTGCCGCAGCGGTTCGCAGACCCACGGATTGGAACCGACCTAGACCTTGGTGATGCGCGGAGCCAAGGTCTCGCTTAGATAAAGGTTGGTTGAACGGAGCAGCCTTTCCAGAACTGGCACGATCTCAATCATCCTTCGGGCATGCGCCTGTTGTAGGACGCCCAATGTGCCTGAAACGAGTAACCCCGCACGGCGAGCGATTCGTCGTGCGGCTTCGTCGTCACAAAGAAGAGGTAACTTCCGCTCCCGTGCCAATGCAATCGCGGCTCGTTCCCCAGCCCCGCCTGCTGCTGGTCCAAGGCTGAGGAGGGTTCAGTGACAAGAAACCAGTCAGGTGCCTGTGCCACCCAACTCCGCACATGGTGAGGAGCAGTCTGATCCGTCAGTTCCGTCAGTTCCACTATCGCAGCCCCTGGCACCCACACACGCCCCAGTAGCCGAGGCAACAGGTCAATCTGCCCGATCTGCAAAAGGTAGTGGACCGGTCCTGTATCCGAGACCGCTCCCGGTGTGAGGGGAGAGGGAGTCACTGACCGAAGATTCGCTCCGCCGCGACGCGTTCGCGCCGGAGTTCGTCTTCTGACAGATCATAGGTCAGTCCGCGTTGGGCAAAAAAGCTTCCCGCTCGTGGAAGCCCAAACCCAGCAGCTCACCCGCTTGTCCGCGCGAAAGCAATCCTTCGCGGACCGCCTCCAGAACCAAAGCTTCCCAACCCCAGCGAGATAGCGAGCTCACTCTGCCGAGAAGAATGGTAAATCCATAGCGGGATAGGCAATGTGCTTCTGGCTTTACTATACGTGAAACCAGTCCTGGAGTTGGCAATCAAGCCATTTGTAGCTTCCGGGCAGCGCGTTCTCCATGTAGTAATCAAAAACTCCTCTCCGGAGACCCAGCGGGTTTTATTTAGGCGAGCTTATCAAGAGGTCATTTGCTGACAGGAGGACGGTACGGGTCGTTTTTTGCCGGCTGCATCTGCTGCTTCAACCAGGCGCGTGCCGCTATCCAATCGCGCTTCACGGTCATCGGCGAGGTTTGCAGCACTTCGGCCGTTTCTTCAATGGAGAGGCCGCCAAAGTAGCGGAGTTCCACCACTCGGGCGTAACGGGCATTCGATTTTTCCAGCCGGTCCAGCGCGAAGTTCAGGTCCAGCAAATGCTCGGCTTCCTGAGCCGTCATGCCGGCATGCCATTCGCGCGATTCGGGCAGTTGCCGCTTCTCGGCCCGCTTCCTTCTTGCATGGTCGATCAGCAGACGGCGCATAATCGAAGCAGCCACGCCAATAAACTGCGCGCGATTCTGCCAATCTCGCGCTTGGTCGCCCATCAGTCGCAAGTAGGCTTCATGTACCAGCGCCGTCGGCTGCAAAGTGTGACTCCTCGGCCCCTCGCGCCGCATGTAGAGTTCCGCCAAATTACGCAGTTCGCGAAAAACGACCGGAATCAAACGATCAGCCGCCGCTGAGTTTCCCTCCTGTAATTCTTTCAGCAACACAGTTACTGCGGCAGCATCTATTTCCGGCTGCATTATTAATGGATTGGAAACAGCATACCACGCGGTCGCTCAGCAGTCAGGCGCTTGCTCTCCATGTTCGCGTCGACGAAGCTACTGCCGCCCACTCATGCGGGGCGTCTTATTTGATATTCTCAGCCACCATGATATTACTGCCAGATTTGTCGAGCTGTGAGTATAGAACCCATTTCAAGTCCGGCGATACCGACACGCTGTAATCCCGGCCGTCCACAAAACCCTCCATTAACGGAACAATCAAGCGGGTTCGTTTGCTCGAGAACTGGTAAGCGCGAAGGGCGCTCGGCTGTCCTTTCCCGGCGCGTTCCGTGAAAACAATGCCGTCAGGAATCAGTGTCCAGCCCTTTTGTTGCACGTGATTGGGAGGCCCGATCACTAACTCTTCGGCGGAAACCGCTGGCCCGCCGGACCGCGCGACAGGTATTCGCCAGATAGAGTCACTTCTGTTCTTGGAAAAATACAGCCATTTGCCATCCCGCGATTCGCGTGCTGCATAGCCGCCGTTCTGCGTTACCTGGATCGGCTGTCCACCGGAAGTCGCCTGTTTCCACACCTCCCATCGCCCGGTTCGGTCGGAGGTGAAGTAGAGAAATCTGCCATCAGCGGACCAACCGGGAACTTCGGCCTTAATTCCTGAAGTGGCACGCTGCGGGATCCCACACAGCATGCTTGCTCCGTCGCAATCGAGAGTGAAAATGTCGGAATGTCCTTGCGCTCTGCTATAAAAGGCTAAACGGCGTCCGTCGGGAGACCATTGAAGATCGCCTACATCTGGACCGTTGAAGTTCGTAACGCGCTTCTGGCCCGTGCCATCGGCACGCGCTAGCCAAATCTCCCGGCTACCTGATCGATCGCTGACGAACGCAATCTGCCCATCAGGCGAGTAGGCGGGATGCTGATCGCGCAGAGTGGAGGCAATGAATCTTACCGGCAGTTCGCCCCCTGCAGCCGATACGCGGTAAATATTGACATCCTGTATCTGGTTCACCCAGGCTAGCCGCGTCATTTCCCGGCAGGTAGTGGGGGTAATCGCATCCACTCCTCCCTGAACAATTCGCTCTGGGTGGCTTTGGGGTGTTAGGGGGAGCCGCCATAGCCCGAAAATGGTGGCGCCTCGTTGCCAGGATAGAATCAGGCTTTTGCCGTCTGCCGTCCACGCGTGCCCCCAAATTCCACGTCTCTCCCATGTCACTCGCCGGGGCTCTCCTCCGGCAACCGGAACCGTATAGATATCGTCCGCCCAAAATCCGCTTACCCTTTTGAAAGCAATAGTCCGGCCGTCAGGCGAGAACTTAGGATTCCAATCGCCTGTGTCTTCCGGGGGAGGAGAAGTTAATTTTCGCTGCTCTCCGGTTCGCAGGTTAAACAAATAAATCGCGAGGCGTTCCGATTCCGGCAACACGTCCGAGAAGGCCAGCTCGGTTCCATCCGGCGACCAGTCGATGCGAGCCGACAAATGCGGACTTTTCGAGTCCAGAATTTTCCTTTCATTCCCCCCTGAGCTGGGTATAACGAAGATGGCGCCTGATCCTTTATATTGGCGCTTAAATGCGATCGATTTGCCCTCCGGCGACCAGACCAGAGGCCCGATAACACCTTCAGAATGAGAATCGGTCAGCTTCATTGGTGTGCTATCGTTTGGCTGCTTGACGTAGATTTGCGGCGGTGTGTCCACTCTTTCAGCCCAAGTAAACGCGATCGATTTGCCATTCGGGGAAAGTGCCGGCGATGCCTCCCAGCCGGTTTGTGACGTGAGCGGTTGAATTCGTAGGTTCACAAACTGCGGCGAATCCTGCCGGCCGAGCACAAACCAGCCTGCAGCGGCCACGATAACAAGTGAAGACACGAGTGTGGCGAGCCAGAATCGGCGTCCCACACCCTTGTGCGGGTGGGACGTCTCTGCAGGCACCCCGCCAAGTTGCTTGGTCACCTCCGCCGCTGAAGGCCGCTGAG
Source organism: Acidobacteriaceae bacterium (assembly GCA_019239585.1). Lineage (GTDB taxonomy): Bacteria > Acidobacteriota > Terriglobia > Bryobacterales > Bryobacteraceae > Bog-105. The sequence continues at coordinate 10,594 of JAFAZU010000047.1, read as the reverse complement.
CAGGATTCTTCGCCAGCATGGCCAGAATGAGCGAATTCAAGGCTGCCGGTACTCGCGGATTCACGGAAGCAGGCGCAGGCGGATCCTGCGTGAGGGTAGCCCGCACCGCATCCAGCGGTGCTGCATCGGCAAATGCACGCCTCCCGGTTGCAAGTTCGAATAGCACGAGCCCGAACGAAAAGATGTCGCTGGCCGGTGTTAATGACTCGCCCCGGGCTTGTTCGGGGGACATATAACGCAGAGTTCCGAAAACAGGGCCATGCGCCCCGGCACTGGCTTCTATGGCTGCTCTGTGAGCCAGACCGAAGTCCAAGATTTTCACGTACCCGTCATCGCGCAGCATGATGTTCTCGGGTTTCAGATCCCCGTGTACAATTTCCACTGCGTGTGCCGCCGCTAACGCCCCTGCGGTTTGAGCAGCCAAGTCCATCAGTTGTGCCAGGGGCACGTCACCCTGGCACAACCGCGACAGCGGAGTGCCAGCCACGAGTTCCATTACGAGTATCGGAGTTCCGTCCCAGACTGTGACGTCGTGAACAGTCACAATCCCAGGATGGTTCAGCACCGAAGCCATCCGCGCTTCCCGCGTGAGCTGATCAATAGGGAGACCGGAGTTCAGGAACTTCAACGCAACGGCGCGGTCCAACTCCTCATCGTGCGCCTTCCACACTTCGCCCATACCGCCGCGCCCCAAAAAGCCCGTGATGGTGTAGCGCCCGAAGCGCTGCCCTTCCGCAATTGTCGTCAACGCAGAAGTGCATGTAAGAAAGCCCACAGGGCGGCTCAGGAATCCCTCCGCGCTCAAGTCCTCACGAATCAATCTTTCCACGCCGTGCTGGAGGGACAAGTCGCCTTCGCATGCTTCGCGTAGCCAAGCGCTCCTGGACTCCGCATCCATTTCCCGGCAGGCTAGAAACAGATCGAACAGCCGGTCTAGCGGCTGCGGCGTCATCTCGGCATTGTTGACTTCTCGATTTTCCAATGGTCCGAAATTCCTGGGTGCTGCGCTTTATCTATGACGGGCGAACTGGTGCCGTTCCTGGCAGGTCCGACTGCCAGTCTAGCAGCATTTCAGCCAGCCCGAGGAGACCAGGGTCCGGCACGCGCCCGCTTTCACGGCGAGCGGCAACCGGGTGGTCGAAAATTTGGAGGCTTTTATGAGGAATCCGCTACTGAATTGCCTAGGACGTCTGCTGTTTCCCGGTCGACCATCTAATGGGGCACTGAGGAAAGAGAAGACGCGCCAGCTAACATTTTTGCTTGCTTTCGCTCTGCTTCCGATGAGCTCCCGAGCGGCTAACATCACGCTCGGAGGGACCTTCACCGCTGACGATAGCGTTCAACTCTTCTCCATCACCCTGGCCGCTCCTGCGGCCGTCGATTTTCGAAGTTACGGCTATGCGGGCGGGACGACCTCCACCGGCACGGTGGCGCCGCGCGGCGGCTTCGACACGATCCTAACGTTATTTAGCGCCTCGGGAACGTTTCTCGCCGAGAATGATGATGGAGCGGGCGTCGCTACGGACCCCTCGACCGGCTTAGCCGGGGATGCGCGGATCACGACCAGTCTGACACCGGGCAGCTACCTTCTGGCGCTCACCCAATACGACAACTTTTCGCGCGGCAACCTGGCGGACGGCTTTGTCGAGGCCGGGAAGCCGAACTTTACCGCCGATCCCAACTTTGCCACGGGGGGCGCGTGTCCGGGCAATCTGTTCCGCGACATCTCGGGCACGGACGGGCGCTGCCGCACCGGGAACTGGACCGTGAACTTCACCAATGTCGCCAGTGTCACGGCGGTGCCGGAACCCTCGGCCCTGCTCTTAGCCAGCCTTGGTCTCGCCTTGCTGTTGGTAGGCCACCGGCGACATGGCAAGAAAGCTACCGTGCTGGCGGGCTGCGTCATAGCCTCGCTCGCCACCGGGTTGGCCCACGCGCAAACAGGTAGCTCCACCAATTACGCCAACAATTTGGATTACTTAAATGGTCAACGTTTGCTGCTCAAGGTGACGGACCTGCAGGCGGTCTACAGCAACAGCGCTTTAACCGGGACGGTATCCATGAACACAGCCAATTCGCAGGTAACTCCCGTGGCGAATTCCTCCCTTCCATCACATGACCCGAATAAGAGTCTCCAAATCTTCTCGGCTCGCATGTTCAATCAGCCGGCGGCGATTTCTCTCACGGCGCTCTACAACGTCAACAATAACGGATATTTCACACTATGGTTGCAGGGTGTTAATACGCCCAGCACCGTGGCTGCAGTGACACCACTGCCACAGGGGGATGAACCTGCCCTGAACTGTGGAACAGTCGCGGATTTCACACAGGATAGCTATGAAGATGTGGCACTTAGCTTCGACGGAGGCAGGCTCGTGCTGATTTCCCCGAACGATGTGAACGACGCAACTAAGGGCTTCCGGCAGACCGTTACGCAATTGGATGCTCTGAAGGCCATGGCTGCCGGAGATTTCAACGGTGATGGCAATCGAGAAATCGCCGGTCTCAACATCCAGGCGGACGGGAGCTTGAAACTTGAGATTCTTGCGATTGACTCTAAAACGCTGACGCCGAGCGTCGTCGCTCAACTGCCGCTGACAATGCCGAATGGCGTGAACTCTTCGAATCCGATTTCCGTTGTGTCCGTGGCAAGGGGACGGTTCAATACTGCCAATCACGATCAGCTCGCCCTTACTTTTTCCGCGAGTTCAGGACCATCGATCGTTGAAATCATCGACTTCGCTACAAACCCGATGACGCCCAAGGAAGGCCCCCAATTCACCGCATCCTCCGTCTCCATACCGTATGGGTACCTGCAGGTCCAAACGGGCCAGTTCGGACTAACGGGCAATCCGTATGACCAGATAGTCTGGCACGAATCAAGCCCAAGCGATGGCGGCAGGTTCTTCGAGGTTATTTCGGCTGACCCTTCGACGCTCCAGCTCAAGGCGCACGGGCCAGTTACTTACAATCAATTCCCCTGCGCTTTGGGCATACAGGTAGGCAACTTCGACCACCGGCAGTCGGACCCGTCGAACCCAGGCCAAAGTCAACCGAATCTGAACAACGAGATCGCACTCTTATATTGCAACAACCAAACTCTTCCCACGGGCAACCCGTATTACTCTCCCGATACACTCGGAATGACCCTGAACATCTACTCCGTCGACCCCACAACCCTGGATATTAATGCCAGCAGCCCGGAAAGTATCTATGATCTCACAGAATATACCTGGATCAACACCGATAAGCCGTCCTCGATAGCTTTCGTGGCTACGGATCTTCAGGGCCGTTCCGTTGCTCTCGGCGAGCCGACCGTAATCGACCTGTCCAGTACCGATCAGCCGTCGGTTGTCCTCGGTACGCCTCCGATGCATGTGGACTTTATCAGCCCGGACGGCATCGCTCCGCCCGTGCTGCTGAACGTGAGCATGGTCCCGGATTTCACCAACACGTACGAAAATAGTACGTCTGAGGCCCATCCACATTCCGAAACGCAGAAGACGAGTTGGTCGTTCGGCGCCAAGGAACAAGGCACTCTCGGGTTGGAAGTTGGCGATGTCGAGGAGGGAAATGGTCTCAAGGTGACAGACACGATCACGGCCGCACAGAAACTGAAATCATCGACAGACAGTGTTACAAACACCTTCCAGGGCCAGCAATTCGCTCTTAAGACTACGTCTAATGGTGACGATGCGGTGTCGCATAGTGATACCAACCTCAGAATCTGGGTGTACCCGGTGATAGGCCAAACGGCGTGTCCGAAAGGAAACCCGAGCTGCCAACCTAACGAGCGGGTGCCCCTCACGATTCAATTTTCGGCTCCCACGACCTACAGCAGTCCGGTAGTCCAGGACGGCGGAACACTTAGCTGGTATCAGCCGCCTTGGGAGCCCGGCAACATCCTTTCCTATCCGGCCAGCTTAGACCAGTTGCAGAGTATCTACCCGGGTCCGGGGTCCTGCGATGGCAAAACGCAACAGCCCGGGGGCCTGTGCGTCCTGGGATCCGGCGTGGCTTTCTTCACGGATAAGAGTTCGGGCACGGAAACGACTCAATGGAACGTTACCAGCGAAACCGGAACAACCACCAGCTTTGACCAGAACTACAGTTTTGAAAATGATTTTTCCGTTACCGGCGCAGCGGGGCTGACGAAAGTGGTCGACATCACGGCCGGTTATGACATTGATCTCAGCGGGAGTTATGGGCTCAGCCACCTGACCAACGATTCCACCATGCTGGGAACTTCAACAGGCCTCACGGTGAACAAACCGGGATCCTTTCTGCAGCCTGAAGGGAACTATCAATATCTCGTAACTCCGTATATCTTGGGGAACGTGGTTACGGGCGGTGTTGTGGATAACCAGCAGCTCAGCAATACGGTCAATACTTTCGGTATGGTGCGCGCGGTTTTTACCGCCGATCCACTGGCGACCAGTGCGGGACACTGGTGGCAGTCAGCCTATACGCAGGCTCCAGACGTGGCGCTGAATCATCCCCAACGCTGGACGTCTTCAACAAACCAGTTACCCGCACAGGGCAATCCTCCGAGCAATTGTCTCGCGGTGAGTACAAATACGATGACCTGCGCGGAACTCAACCCGCGCTCGCCTGACACCCCTTGGACAGACAACTTCCACTTTATGCGCGGCTTCTTCATCTCAAGTGCCGGTTCACCGGGCCAGGGGCCGCAATTGGAGTCGGCCAAAGCAGGTGATGTACTTTCATTGCAGGCCCGGGTTTACAACTACAGCTTGCCCAGCATCCCAAGCTCGACAACCATGCCCTCGGACGCCGAAGTGCATGTGCGCTTCTACTTCACGCCTTGGATCGGGACGGCCGCTGCCGGACCCAGTGTCTTGATCAACGAAGTAGTAACTGGCCCGATTCCCCCCTTCAACGACGTGCCAGGCGCGCCTCCGAACTGGGTGCTTGTGCCGACCACGTTCGATACGAGCGCGTTCGACGAGACGAAGAATGGCAATGTCAATCTCGTGTTCTGGGTCATCGTCTGGATGCAAGACAAAAACACCCATCAAATAATCGGGGAGATGCCCGGTCACGGTCTGACTGACATTCCCGGAACGCTCACGTCCTTTGCCGATGCGGCGAAGCTCGAAGAGAAAGCATCGGACGGCAATTACTACAGCAACAATGTCGGCTTCTACCCACAAATTTTCTATATCGCCGGGAAATTGTTGGGTTCGGCGCCAGGACCCACAAATGCTACGGTCAATATCGGCAAGCTGGACGTTTCCGTTAAGCGGGTCACGCCCTCAGACAACGTGGTACTCTCCGCTACACTTTCCGCGAGCGGCGGCGCGGCGCAGGGAGTGACTGTGAATTTCTACGACGGCGATCCCCAGGAAGGTGGTCAGATTTTTGCCACGCAACGAATCCCACGTATTGGAGAAGACGTTCACTATCAGGTAGCGACGCGGTTCCGAAGCGGCACCTGCGGCGTGCATGAATTATTCGCGGTGGTCAACAAGGGCAAACCATCCGAAGTGGTCCGCCGGGCGCCCCCGGTACGGGTCGATTGCAGCCCATCCATGCTGAACACATCCGTGGGCTCGGCAAGTCAAAAGCTGAATCTCCAGTAACTCGAACCGTGTCTGGGAAAGGAATAACGTTATGAGGTTTGTCATCCTCTGGGCAGCGGCGCTCTCGTTGTCGCTGCCCGCTCTTTCCACGTTTCTTTCGTTCAATGGACATGGTCGATTGATCAATGTCAGCTAGATTATAGGGCAGGCCCACAGCCTGCCCTATAAGAATGAGCGCCTACTATCCCTTAAAAGGTTTCTGCCTCGCTGACAAACTAACGTGAGTGAACCGGAAGAGAATTACCTGGCTCGGGGCTTCCGCGATGTGGATCGAGGAGCCGCGCACAAGATGGCGCACTGCCTGGAGTACCTGGACTCGCTGCCTTCTTTTCAGCGCTACAAAAACCTGATCCTCGAAGCAATGAACCCGCAGCCAGGCCAAGTGACGGCGGATCTGGGCTGCGGGCTCGGCTTCGATGTGCTCCGCCTCGCCAGGCTTGTCGGACCACAAGGGCGTGCCATCGGCGTCGATGCGAGCCTCACGCTTCTTCAGTTGGCGCGCTTGCCGAGTCACGATTCTACAGCCGTCGAATTTGTTAACACGGATATTCAGAAATTGCCCTTTCAAGACGGATCTCTGCATTCCTGCAAGGTGGATCGCACCCTGCAACACGTCGAGAGACCGGCCTCTGTGCTCCACGAGATGTTTCGAACGGTTCGTTCCGGCGGTGTGGTCGTTTGCGCAGAACCCGATTGGGGCACGTTCACCATCGATCACGAGAATCGGGCCATGGTGCGCCAGATCGCCGAGTTCTGGGAAGAGAGCTTTCGAAATCCATGGATGGGCCGTCAAGTAAACAATGGACTTCGCGAGGCTGGATTCCTGGACATCCAGGTGCAGGGTGCGCTCCTCATCGCCCCCTCGTGGGAAGCGTCAGACAAAGTATTTGACATCGTGCAAACGGCGGTACGCTTAGCGGAAACTACTCGGAATGAGGAGCCCCTGCAATGGCTTTCGCAGGCACGAGAACGCGACGCCGTCAGGCCGGTATGGTCATCGGTCACGCTGTTCCTGAACGTGGCGCGAAGACCTTAGGCCCAAATTGTTCACAATGAATGGTGCTGACCATTCGTGGATACGACACTTAGCCGGATTTGTACAACTCGCATCACTGGAGTTGTTTTCACAGACTCAATATCAGCAGTCAAGGACTGTAACCTAAGCGCTTCGGTTGTTCTGAACAGTGTGGGTTCATTGCGGTATCGCTCGTTCCGGTTTGTCGCCTGCTCCAATGATCACCTGCCTCGGCATGTTCATGCCTTCTTTGCGGATGCCGAGGTCATTATCGATTCAGGCGTGGGGCCACGAAGCTATGACAACCCTTGGCACCCACACACCCCAGTAATCGGGGCAACAGTTCAATTTGCGCGATCTGCAAAAGGCAGTGGACTGGTCCTGTGTCCGAGACCGCTCCCGGTGTGATGGGCGGGGAGGATATACACACGTGGGATCTCGCTTTCCGTTTCGTTTCAACGTGTCCTTGTGAGTGAAAGCGGCGTTTTCCTCCAGTGGGAGGAACCCTGTATTTCGTTCCGAACGGCAGTGAGTGCCTCCCCAGAGCAGAACAAAGGGAAACTTTGTGGCTGCTCACCAGTTGACCCGTGTTGTAATGATCAGACAACGATGAAACTTGCTCGGCTTAGTAGCCTGCTAATGACGGTCGCCTGGGTGTTCAGCTCCGTATTCGTTTCCGGAGCAGACCGGGCGAGCGAGACCCCGCCGGTCTGGGCCTACGGTACGGACCCTTCTGCGGCTGCCATTCACGGGAAGTCGGAGCCGGCAGCGAAGGATCGTTTGCTGCATTTGCCCGGCACCGATCTTGCGTTTACAGCGGCGCAGATCCAGGATCACTTTCATCCGGCCGACTGGTATCCGGGCGATCATCCGACGATGCCGGACATCGTGGCGCATGGCCGTCCGCCACAGGTCTGGGCCTGTGCTCTGTGCCATTACCCGAACGGCCGAGGAAAACCGGAGAATGCCGCCGTGGCCGGACTTCCGGTTTCCTACTTTGTCGAGCAGATGCATGAGTTCCGGGATGGGCAGCGCAAGTCGGCAGATGCCCGGAAAGGAAATACGGCGTTGATGAGCGCGTTTGCAAAAGCCATGACGGACGGAGAGATACAAGAGGCCGCTGAGTACTTCGCGCGCATCCAGTGGACGCCCTGGATCCAGGTGGTCGAGACAGAGACGGTGCCGAAAACGCGCACCTCGGTGGGCATGTACATGCCGATTCCGGGTGGTGGCACGGAACCCCTGGGCCGACGCATCATTGAAGTTCCTGTCGATCCCGAAGGAACCGAAACATGGCGCAATCCGCGCTCGGGCTTTATCGCCTATGTACCGTTGGGCAGCATCCAGAAGGGCAGGAAGCTGGTGGCAAACGGCGGGAGCAAAACCACCCCTTGCGCCCTGTGTCACGGAGCCGATTTGGCCGGACTGGGACCGGTTGCCGGTATTGCCGGGCGTTCTCCCAGTTATTTGGTGCGGCAACTGTACGACATGCAGAAAGGGACACGGAAGGGAACCTGGACGGAGTTGATGAAGCCGGTGGTCAGGAATTTGACCGAGGACGACATGTTAAACATTGCCGCCTACACTTCGTCCCTGCGGCCGGAGTCGGGGAACTCTTCCCGGCGCAGATGATTGGCTGGCACGCTGAAGTGATAACTGTCAGTCGACCGGCAGCATCTTAGCTCCTTGCTCTTCGTCAAGCCCCTTCGAGGACAGATGTTTGAACATCCAGCCTCTCCTGAGTCGCGCCCGCAATGTGGGGCTCATAGAAAACGGCATTCGATGACCAATCGGTCAAGTTAACCCACAAGCCCGTTTCTGGACAGAGCTGTACGCCGTGTCTGTGCAGTGGCCATGCGGCCATCATTAAACTCAATCGGCGTGGCATCCTGTCTGGCGTATCGAAACCGAACGTATCTCGCGCTTTACGCCAACGGCTGCCAAGAACCAGCCGAACCCGATCTTCGGTATTCCCGGCGAAAGGCTTGGTGCGCCACGAGAATTGCGCCTCAGACCACATATGCTGAACTTTACTGTCGACGCTGATCGGTGGGCGGAATGTTCATCTCTTCCCGATATTTCGTGACCGTTCGTCGCGTCACTTCGATGCCTTCGGCTTGTAGACGGGCCGTGATTTGCTCGTCCGTTAACGGGTGCGCAGAATCTTCTTCCTCCATCATCTTCTTGACTCGCCGTTTTACCATCAGCAGAGGAATGGCACTGCCGGACGGGCCTTGCACCGCTTCAGAAAAGAAATGCCTGAGTTCAAAAACACCTTGGGGTGTATGTGCAAACTTGTTAGCGACCGCGCGGCTTACGGTGGAGGGGTGCGCCCGAATTTCTTCAGCGATCTCTTTGATCATCATCGGCTTTAGGCGATCGATGCCGTGTTCCAGAAAGTCACCCTGCCGTCGAACAATGGACCGGCACACGCACAGGATCGTCTCTTTCCGTTGTTCAATGCTTTTGATCAGTTGCAACGCTGAGGCGTAGCGTTCCTTGACGTAGTGGCGGACCTCTTGATTGGGCTCCTGCTCACGGTCGATCATCCGCTGGTAGTCGGCACTCAGCCTGAGCTGCGGAATATCCCGGTCATTCAGCGTAATGATGTATTCGTCGCCTTCTTTGGTGATGTAAACATCCGGCTCCACTTGCCGCGCACCGGCACCGGAATAGCGGAGACCGGGCGCCGGATCCAAATGCCGAACGACGTTTACGGCCATCTGAATCTCTTCGATGGGTTGCTCCAAAACCTTCGCCAGCGAAGTGAACTGGCGGCTCTCGAGGAGCTGCAAATGGTCGTGAACGATCTTCCAGGCGACGCTATCTCGCGAGCCGCGCGCTTCGAGTTGCAACAGGAGACACTCACGAAGATCACGAGCTCCGACGCCTGTCGGATCGAAGGATTGAACGGCTTTGAGTCCAGCCTGCACGTCGGCGACGCTCAACCCCTCCGCCGTGGCAATCTCTTCGAGCGGCGTGGTGAGGTAGCCGCTTTCTTCCAGATTGCCGATAATGCTGTTGGCCGCCTGCCGCACTTCTTGGGAAAGGATCAACCGATTGAGCTGGATCTGAAGATGAGCCCTCAGCGTGCTAGGTGAGGAAACAAAAGTTTCAAAAGAGGACTTCTCCCACGATGCCGGTGCGAGAGTTTTCGAACCTGGCTCCAGATACTGGTCGAAATAGCTGCCAAAATCGATCTTTTCAAATGCATCGGCCTCCGCTTGGGACGGCTCCCCGGCCCTGGGGGCCGACGAGGCGGCTTCCGGCTGCTCCATCGGATCGGGGTTGGCCTCATCGGCCGGCTCGGCCTCGCGCTCCCGCTCGAGCAGCGATTCCACCTCGGCTGGCGTCAGTGCCTCTCCCCCTTCCGCCGCTTCCTCCAAAACCGGACTTTCTGCCAGCTCGTTCAAAATCATCTCTTTCAGCTCTCGTCGATTGAGCTGAAGGATCGTGGCCATCGGCACGAGCCCTGGCGTGAGAATCTGTTTTTGCTCGACACCGAGCGGCGGGAATGCCGGTTGGAGGCGCCGGGCGAGATCGCGGATGGCGGTCGCGATTTCCGCGAAGACTTGATCACGATCCGTCCGGGAGATCATTGGCTGGCCGTCGCTCGGAAAGACGCGGAGATGGGCGAACGGGGTCGCCGCCCAATCGACGGGGCGAACCAGGATCGGAATGACGACCGCCTGAGCCTGCGCGTGGCGCTCGAGGGCCAGCTTGATTTCAAGGTCAGAGCAGTACGCGGAGGCGAGAAAGTCGGCGCTGACCAGAAGAAGGATGATCTGGGCCGAGCGGAGGTGGGAATCAATCTGCCCACGCCACTCCTGGCCAGACTCAATCCGGCGGTCATGCCAACTGTGGATGATCACTCTTCGCAGGAAAGTGGAAAGGTGCCATTCTAATTCTTGGCGGAAGTCTTCCTCCCGATGCGAGTAGGAACAGAAGAGGGAAAGCCGCATACCACACCCACAGT
>JAFAZU010000034.1 GCA_019239585.1 Acidobacteriaceae bacterium | reverse complement strand
CTCGGCCGTCAACGCCGGCCGCCGCCCATAGCCGCGCGCCAGCCCGGCGCCGCCAATGTAGAGCTCGCCCGCTACCCCGATCGGTACCGGCCGGCAATCAGCATCCAAAATATAAATCTGCGTGTTATTAATGGGCCGGCCAATCGGTACCAGGCCGACATGCACCCCGGGCCGGCAGCGCCAGTAGGTAACGTCCACAGCCGCTTCGGTCGGCCCATACAGGTTGTGCAACTCTGTAGCGGGAAACGTTTTTAGAAAGCGTTGTTGTGCTGCGTACGGCAATGCTTCCCCACTACACAAAACCTTTTTCAGTCCCTGACATTGCTCGGCATCAGCTTGTTCTAGAAACACTTGCAGCATAGAAGGCACAAAGTGCATAACCGTCACTCCACTCTGTGCAATCAGCGCGGAAAGGTACGCGGGATCTCCCTGTGCCCCCGGACGCGCCATCACTAGGCGGGAACCGGCTAACAGGGTCCAGAAGAACTCCCACACCGACACATCAAAGCTGAACGGCGTCTTTTGCAGGACGGCGTCGGTCGGCGCCAGACGATACTCACTCTGTGCCCACCACAGCCGGTTCACGACAGCTCGATGTTCGTTCATGGTGCCCTTGGGGGTTCCGGTGGAGCCGGAAGTATAGATGACATAGGCCAGATGTTCGGGCCGGAGTCCGACCGCTGCTGCTTCCGGATTGCTGTCCGAATACGAGGCCCAAGTCTCGGTCTGCTCCAAGCGCAGCACCGGTATCGAGGGCACCGCTACACACTCCTGCAGCGCGGCTTGCGTCAGCAGCGCCACTGGTTGGCTGTCCTCCAGCATGTAGCGCAGACGCTCGCGCGGATAGCTCGGGTCCAGCGGCACATAGGCACCGCCGGCCTTCAACACCGCCAGCAAGCCCATCACCATTTCAAAGCTGCGCTCGATACAGATCGCCACCCGATCATCGGGACGAAGCCCTTGTGCGCGCAGATAGTGCGCCAGCTGGTTAGCGCGCCGGTTCAACTCCGCATAGCTCAGCGTGGCTCCTTCATAGACCAGAGCCACCGCCTCCGGCGTCTTGGCCGCCTGCTCTTCAAAGAGCTGGTGAACCAGACGCTCGGCCGGATACGCCGCCGCTGTTTGGTTGAACTCCTCTATGACTTGCCGCCGCTCGGCGGCAGGAAGCACTTTAAGGGTGCGCACGTTAGTGGCTGGGGCCGTTTCCAATGCTTCAACCAAAGAAGCCAACGCAGTTTGCATGAATTGGCAGACCCGCAGTGGCCCGATCGAGGCCGGGGTCTGTGCTACTAAGCCAAAGCCTTGCCCCAGATCGTCGACCGAGAGGGTAACAGGATAGTTGGTGCGCTCCTCGCCACGTAATACTTCCACGCCTTGCCAGGTCTGCATCGACTCTTCCGAGGGAGCCCGGGCCGGAGTCGGGCTATGGCGGTAGTTCAACAAGGCCGAAAACAGAGGTGTCGGTGCCGGCACCGCGCTGCTTCGCTGGGCCAGCGCCAATGGAGCGTGCTCGTGACGCATGAGATCTGCAAGCAGGGCGTGGGTGCGCCGCGCGGCGCTCTCTACACTTTCATGGCTCGCCTGGAGGCGCACCGGCAGGGTGTTGATGAATAGACCCATCACTTGGTCGGCACCCCCACCACCCTGCATACGGCCAAACAAAACCGTGCCGAAGACCACATCCTCACGGCCGGAAACCTGGGCCAACACCCGCGCCCAAGCCAGATGACAGAGACTGGCCGCGCTCACCCCCAGGCGACGCGCCTGGGCACGCAGACGCCGAGCCAGGGTGCCATCCAGAACTAGATGGGCTTCCTCGATGCTGCTGCCGTCACCCCGGACATCGAGCAATCCGAAGGGCGCCGTGGGCTCGTCCACATCCCCCAGCATCTGCCGGAAAAAGAACTCGTGCTCCTCCCGGCTGATGCCCAGTCGCGCCTGTGCAACCAGGTTGCGGAAGGGGAGCGGGGCCGGCAATGCATCTTGTTGCCCCAGCAGATAAGTCTGAATCTCGGCATACATCACCTCCAGCGTCGAGTGATCACCGGCCAGATGATGCAGCAGCTGCATAGCCAGCCAGCGGTCACGGTTTAAGTCATAGGCGATATAGAGGCGCAGCAGCGGCGCCTGACGTACATCGATGCGGAAACGGCGTGGGTCGAAGTGTGCGTACAACTGCTCGGCAATATCCCCGTTTGCCGGGTCCAGCACTAGCTCTTCCACCACCAACGGCGCCTGGCGCCAGACGACCTGCACCGGCTCCGGCAACCCTTCCCACAAAACGGCCGTGCGCAGGATGTCATGTCGGCTGATCACCGCCTGCAAGGCGCCGATATAGCTGGTCAAGCGTTCACGAGTGTCAAAACTCACTTGGCTCGACAGCAGATAGGGATCACTCTCCCCGCCCAGCAGGTAGTGGAAGAGAATCCCTTCCTGCAAGGGCGCCAGCGGATAGATGTCCTGCACGTTGGCCGCTCCCCCCGGCACCCCGCGCACAATGCGCTCGATCTGCTCCGGCGCCAGTTGCACCAGCGGCAGCATCTCGGGCGTGATAGTGGGTGGAGGGCTCCACCACATCTCACTGGCACTACTAAGCACACTAAGTAAGGCCGCCTTATGGGCGCGCAATTCGTTTATGAGTGATGAGTCCAATTTTTCCCGGCTGCCAAGGAGAATCAGTTCCTCCCCATTCTTACGAAGTTGTACACCTCTCGTACCAATCTCTGCCAGTAACTCATGAACTGTCATATGTGATTTCTTAAATGCGCATTTCTAATGCTTCTGCTTCCGAAGAATGGCTATTGTGTTTCCCAAAATCCGGGATGCGGTTGGGCGGCACCTCCACTAGGCCGCTTTGCGCGCTCACCGCAGCGGCAAAGGCGGCCAGCGTGGGACTGGTAAACAGCGCCCGCACATCGGCCTGCAACCCTTGTTGCCGCAGGCGCGCCAGCAGCGTCACTGCCAG
>JAFAZU010000693.1 GCA_019239585.1 Acidobacteriaceae bacterium | reverse complement strand
TCCAACCCGTCGGATGAATTTTTCCTGGTGCAGTTTAACGACCGGCCGGAGCTGGCAGTTCCTTTTACCACGGATACCGACAAGATTCAGAGCACACTGACCTTTACGCAGTCGAAAGGCCGCACGGCGCTGCTCGATAGCGTATACTTGGCGATGCACGAGATGAAGAAAGCGCATAACCCGCGTAAGGCGCTTTTGATTATCTCGGATGGCGGCGACAACAGCAGCCGGTATACGGAAACAGAAATCAAAAATGCGGTTCGCGAAGCTGATGTTCAGATTTTTGCGATTGGCATCTTCGAATCAATGGGTAACCGTGGACGCACGCCGGAAGAAGCGGCAGGTCCTGGGCTGCTGAATGAGATGGCGGAACAAACGGGCGGGCGGGAGTATGCCGTCGATAATGTGGCGGAGCTGCCCGACATTGCGGCGAAAATCGGGATTGAGCTCCGCAATGAGTACATTCTTGGATATACTCCGAAGAACCGCGAGCGTGACGGCAAGTACCGGCGCGTGCAGGTAAAGTTGAACCAGCCGCGAGGATTGCCACCCCTGAAAGCTTTTTTCCGTCTTGGATATTATGCCCCGACTCAATAGCAGATTCAGCAAGCTATTTGTTCTCCTGGCCTGCTTGCTTTGGCTCCCGACTGTCTTCGCGCAGTTTCGTTCCGATACTCGCTTAGTCGTGCTGCACGCCAGCGTCAATGATAAAAAGGGCAAGCTGCTGACGAACCTCGACCGGAACGCTTTCAAAATTTTTGAGAACGGCCAGCCGCAAGCTGTAAAGATTTTCCGGCGGGAAGACGTGCCTGTGTCGCTGGGCATCATTATCGACGACAGTGGCAGCATGATGAATAAGCGCGCGCGCGTGGAAGCGGCTGCGGTAGCGATGGTGCGCGCCTCCAATCCTCAGGATGAGGTGTTCATCGTGAACTTCAACGATGAAGCTTACCTGGATGTGCCTTTTACCAATGACATGCACAAAATGGAGCAAGGCTTGGCACGCATCGACTCCCGGGGCGGCACGGCGATGCGGGATGCCGTGAGCATGTCGCTCGACTACACAGCAAAGGAAGCAAAGAAAGACAAAAAAGTGTTGCTGATCATTACCGACGGCGCTGATAATGCCAGCGGTATCTCGTTGGAAAAAGTTGTGCAGCGAGCTAATCAAAGCGACACACTTATCTATGCCATTGGCCTGTTTACGGAAGAAGAAAAGCGCGAAGCGTCAAAGGCGAGACGGGCGCTGAACGAGTTGACGACGGCCACGGGCGGACTGGCCTTCTATCCCAAAGAGGTCAGCGACGTTCAATCTTTGGCTGTTGAGGTAGCGCACGACATTCGCAACCAGTACACGATTGCTTATACGCCGACCATTCAGGCCCTTGACGGCAGCTATCGCCAGATTAAAGTAACTGTGGATGCGCCGGGTAAACCGACCGTACGGACGCGCTCCGGCTATTACGCCACGCCGGACATAGCTCAAACTAAGCAAACCGCGTCCAATTTGGCGAGCACGGCTTCCACCGCTCGCCCCTGATGCTGCGATTCCTGTGGATTGCTACGCGCGGCTACCGCCTCCGCCCGTGGGATTCTCCATATCTGCGCTGGAGAATTGAAACCTACTCGGGCATACCGGCAGAAAGCATCACTCGGCCGGTCTTTTCCCAGTTCCTCCGAAGGGAGTGGAAGAGCCTGTTGCAATATCTGTTGTGGGTCCGCAGCATGCGGCGGCTGTATTTGCGGTAGGATCGTGCGACTGTGCCACACAGCAGCTTTAGCTACCGGGCACGAACGAGTTTACCGAAATACTAAACTTACGCAAAAGAGATCCTCCCAACAAGGACGTAAGGAGGATCTCACTACAGCAAATTTTTCGGATGAACCGATCTATTGAACTGGTCTCGCTAAAGGGCGGGCGTGACCGGCTCCGTTATGAGGCCCCCAAATGTCAGCGGCGTCTTTCACGGTGTAATCAGAGGGCACCTGAAACAGAGAGGCTGGCGGTTCAGCGCGCTGGATGTTTGTTACCGTGTAAGTCGATTGACCTAAACGAGGATCATTACGCTTAGCAAGGACCGGTATTTGAAGGTCCGGTGAATACCAGGTTTCGTTTGTGGACACGATGGGCTGTGCGTTGCCTACTGCCCCAGCCGGAACCGTATGCGTCACGCTTTTACCTTGCGCGCTCACGCCGCCAATGTTTTGCGTGCCCAAATCGTTTGTCGACACGTTAGCGGAATCATGAAATCCAAACTGCCCACTTCCTCTAGACTCTTTACCGTTCTGCGCTACAGAAGCCGGAGGAGTTTTGAAAGCTCGCCGCGCGGCTGTCTTAGTGGAAGAATTCAGTTGATAAGCATAACCGGTTACCGGATCACTGATAGAGGTGATTGTGACCGGACCATTCTGTGCAAACGGACCGCCTGTAATGGTTTCCTGAGAATACATACGGCCTTGACTGTCACGGGCCACATGGCCGGTGACGCTTTGAGTAATCGTATTGCCGTCAGCCAAGGTCTGTACCGATTGGCTGTTGACATCGGCTGAATACGGAGCGCCTGTGACTATTTTGGCCCTGTGGCCAAACCCAAATGGTCCTGGACCTAGAGGTCCTCCCGGGCCAATCCAGCCGTGACCTGGCGGTGGGAGCGGCGGCAGCGCGCTGTCTTGCGCATGGAGGGCCGCAGTCATTAACAGCGCGGCTCCCACGGCTAACTTGTTTCGTCTGTTCATTTACTTTCTCCTGGTTTGCAACCCCAAATTTTTCATCTGAAAATGCGCTAATCGGCAGATAAAACGTGTACGCCCAACGGCTGTCCATCCAGCCCCAGCAGGATGTTTGCTAGAACAACCCGGTCAGGCGCCGACACGCTGTTTCCGATTGGCTCCACGTAAATTCCCGCATCTGCCAGCGATGAAACAGGCACCTGCATCTGTATAATGTGCGGAGCGCTCAACGGCAGATCCGGATTCGAATACGGCAGAGCGACAAAATTTTCTCCGTCCACCTCAAAAGTGGAAGAAGCTGCTTGAAAAACGTGGGAAGCCACAGGCGTTACATGTTCCCCCACCTTTCTCTGTTGCGGAAGCAGCCATATTCCCAAGGCAAGCGTAGCAGCAGCGGTTGCTCCCCAGCCCACCCACCTCCAGTTCGGACGCGATTCGGCGGCAGGCGTTTTAACGGCGGCCCTGTCCAGTTTTTGAATAAGATGCTGGCGCTCGGAAGCGGAATACTCCAGATGCAGCGACGAAATGAACGAATCGAAACCGCTGCTGACCCGGCGTAACTCCG
>JAFAZU010000683.1 GCA_019239585.1 Acidobacteriaceae bacterium | reverse complement strand
AGGCCACGACCAAGCTACCGGAGGATCACTTACGCCATCGCAATGGAATAAATTTTTGCAGTTACTTGGCTTTTTAAGTTATTCTTAGATTGCAAAAGTAAGACTATGACTATTACCTTAAGTCCTGAAGACGAACAGTTAGTCCGTGAGCGTCTTGATAGCGGCTCCTTTCAAACTCCTGAAGAAGTAGTACATCATGCGCTCGTTGCCGATCAGCAGCCAAACGCACCAGTGCCAAATAAACGAAAGCTTACCCTTTCAGAATTCTTTCTGCAATCGCCGCTAGCAGGCTCTGAACTCGATCTGGAGCGTAGTAAAGACACTGGGCGCAATATCGAGCTATGAGCGGTTTACTGCTCGATACAAATGTCGTGTCTGAGTACGCCCGAGCTAAAGGGCCGGAAAAGCAGGTACGCAGGTGGGTAGATCAACAGCAGGAAGATATACTTTATCTGAGTGTTCTTACAATTGGCGAGGTCCGCAACGGAATAGTGCGACTAGTCGATGGCAGAAGACGTCAACAACTTCAGCAATGGCTCGAAACCGATTTGAAGGAACGGTTTGGGCAGCGCCTCTTACCTATAAACAGTGAGATCGCCGATATCTGGGGCACAATCACTGGCCAATCTCAGATAAAGGGCATCACTCTGCCCATCGTAGATGGCCTGATTGCCGCCACAGTCATCCATTATAAGCTGACGTTAGTAACTCGTAATACCAAAGATTTTGCTGCGTGGAACGTGCCACTCCTGAACCCTTGGGAAGTGAAATAACAGTTTCCTCAATCCGTAACCGACATTGCCGCCTGCATCATCGCCCGCGCGTAGGCAATGTCGTAAACCATGCCCGTATAACCGCCCCCGCCTGGGTACTGATTGTGAATCCCTCGTTCCCGATCCACGTCTAAAGCCCTTTCATGCTCGGGATAAATCAATCGTGGGTACTTCTGCCGCACCAACTCCCGCATGACAGCAAACATGTTGTTTTCGCCCTCATCAATAAACACTTCCGTGTAGTCGTCATACGGCTTGCGCACGCGCACATTGCGATAATGCACATGATTAATGCGGTCGCGTGAACCAAAATAGCGGCACACCTCCACCGGATCATGCCCCATCTCGCGGGTCACGCCGCAGTCAAAAGTGATCCCATTGGAAGGACTCGGAACAATATCAATCAACCGTTTCCAGCCCTCCACGGTTCCCATGATTTGCCCTGAACCGCGACTCGTTGCCACCGGAGGATCATTCGGATGCAAAGCCAAGCGCACATGCGACTCTTCCGCCACCGGGATCACCGCTTTTAAAAAGTACGTAATATTGCCCCACATCTCTTCCAGATTGTGAACGCCCTCCTGTGGCAAGGCAGGCAAATTTTTGATGCGTTCGGCATCAAAAGCCGTCAAGCCCGCGCCCGCTCTGCCCATCTCTTCGTAGTAGCCCTCTATGGCGCGGTGCGCATAGAAGTTGTACTCGATCACGGGCAACCCCGCTTTACCGGCTGCGCGAATCGATTGCCGGACCTTCTCAATCTCCTCGTCCCGCCCCGGCCTGCCGTAAAGCGTATTGGGAAATCCGGAGATCATCAAGTTGCCAAGCGTCAAGCCGCCTGTCTTCAGCTTGTCCATGACCGAGCGCAGCTGCGCCTCGTCCCACGGCATTTTCGGACCGCCGGACAGGACATAATTCACGCCAATCTGCTTGATGCGGCGCATGGAGGCGTCTGTGAGGTCCAAAAGCGAAACCGGCGCGCAAATCTTAGGCGTGTTCGGTCCCTCAACCGCCATACCTGGGCCGGATTCAGCAAACACAGCGGCAGGCATCAGAAGGGATGAAGCCATGCCCTTTAGCAGGCTTCTCCGCGAGTAATGAGAAGTCAAGTTAAGCTCCCTTTATCACGATTAGTCAATCGTTATACACGTATATCAAACTGACGCGGCAACATCTTACTGGCAAGTTCGATATGATGTTCCACTAGCACTTTTACTCATCTTGTTTCATTCAAGGAGCAACGTATGCACCGGGTCAAAGTATTGGCGCGTCCCTTTATAGCAGCCTTATTGTTTTTCACATGTCTCCCCTTCCGGGCTGCAGCCCAGATCAGCACGGCGACTATTACCGGAACCGTAACTGATCCGACCGGAGCCGCTATTGCCGGAGTAAAAGTCCTCGTGGTGGAAACCAGCATGAACTTCGAGTCGCGCTCGGAGACTAACGCCGATGGGATCTTTCGCATCCAGTCGCTTCAGCCGGGAACGTATGACGTGACTTTTGAAGCTCCTGGTTTTAAACGCCTTGCTCAAACTGGTCTTCTGCTGAAGGTAGGCGATGTGATGCCGGTTGACGCCACACTGCAGCTCGGGCAAGTGAACGAGCAGGTGGAGGTATCCAGCAAGGGCACGCTGCTCGAAACGGAAACTTCTTCAACCGGCACAGTAACGGAAGGCGAAACGCTATACAGGATGCCGCTCTATCAGCGTTATGTGCTGAACACCTTGAATCTCAGTCCCGGCGTCACCATGAACGGTTATGCCTACGGCGGCTCACTGGGTGGCTTCAACATATCGGGACAGAGATCCACCGGAACCACCGTTTTCGAGGATGGCGTATTCGGCAATGATCCGGTAGAAAGCACGGGAACTGACATCAAGCCGGTCGAGAACTCAGTCGATGAAGTGCAGGTGCTTACCGGGACGCTTCCGGCAGAGTACGGCCATACGACAGGCGGTGTAGTAGCTGTCGTGAAAAAGAGCGGAACGAACGAATTTCATGGAACCGCTTCTGATCTGGGGCGCACCCGCAACATGGCCCATCGTCAGTTTTTTAATCGCTACCGGACATCGGACCCGCAACCGGGAGCTCCTGACGGTGTGCCCGCGTGGTTTATGCAATTAGATGCCAGCTTGAGCGGGCCGGTCTCGATTCCGAAACTCTATAACGGCAAAAATAAAACATTTTTCTTCTTCGGCTATCAAAAGCTGATTGAAAAGAAGTCAGCAGCTTTCACAAGCCAGACGCCCACGCCGGACCTGCTGAATGGCGACTTCACATTCGGCGGACTTGGCCAGCAGCTTTATGATCCATCCACAACACGGCGGCTTCCTGACGGCACTTGGACGCGTGATCCAATTCCTGGCAATAAAATTTCGCCCAGCCAGTTCGACCCGGTTTACGCAAAGCTGCTTTCATTCAACCCATGGCTTCCGCCGAATACGCCGGGTTCACTGACCACTACCGGCCCGGTCAGCAATTACACTTGGGCGTCAAAATCTCGCACCTTTTTCACCGACTACTCCGGGCGCGTTGATCATCAGTTCTCTTCCGATTTGAAGGCGTATGGCAGCTATACGTATAACTATCAGAGCGGCCTGCAACGGCCAACGAGTATTGCGATTCCCGATTTTGACGCCGCGAATGGATTCAACGCACCCTTTACGCAGCAAAACGCATCGGCGGGTGTGACGAAACTGCTGGGTCCCACCGCCCTCAACGACCTCAGAATCGGTTTTTATCGACTTCGAAATGACACGTTTGTTCCCTCTTATAGCAAGGATTGGGCAGGCACTCTGGGAATCCCCAACGACAGCCCGCTCCTGATGCCGGCCTTTAGCGGCACGGCGGCATCCGGCAATGGTAGTGCCCCCGCGCTCAATACAGCCTATGGACTGACCGTTGGGCTGAGCCCTGCCGTACCTTCCCGGCAGATTCGCCAGATCATGACCTTTCGCGACGATTTCAGCAAAGTCGTTTCGAAACACGCCTTCAAGATGGGGTATGAATTTCTGTACTTCCAGGCCAATTACTTCCAACTGGGACAGCCGAGCGGTATTTTTCAGTTCGACACGATGACCGCCGGTCTGCGACCCGATGGGACGCCAATTCCTAACACCGGTAACCTGTTTGCAGGCCTGGAACTCGGTTACGTGCGGCAGGCGAATTTCAGCATCTACACAACGACATGGCTGCCGCGCGACAGCATCAACAGTTTGTATTTCCAGGATGACTGGAAGTTCTCGCGTACCCTCACCTTGAATCTGGGTCTGCGGTGGTCTACCGAAAGTCCCTTTCACACAGCGCATGGGCTGATCAGCAACTTCAGTCCTACAACGGTAGATCCTGTTTCGGGAAGAATGGGTGCCATCGTCCATCCGAACGGCGGATTGAACAACCGTGACCTAAAGAACTTTCAGCCGCGTTTCGGCCTGGCCTGGCATCCGGTGGATCGGCTAGTGTTTCGCGGAGGCTTCGGAATCAATACAATTGATATTCGTTTTCCGAACGCGCTGCAACAATTCGATGAATATCAAACGCAAGTGGCTCAACAGCAAGCTCCTGGCGATCCCAGGCCCATTTACCGCCTGAGCCAGGGACCTGGGACCATCACTTACCCCATCCGTCCGGATAGTAGTTCACCGTTTGTCGGCACAAATTACAGCTCACGAAATATCTACTGGATGGACGGAAATCTGCACCCCGGCTACGCCATGAATTGGAACGTGAGCTTGCAATACCAATTAGGGGTAAACAACTTACTCAAATTCACGTATCAAGGCTCCGCCGGTGTGGACTTGGTGGAAAGCTGGAACAACAACGTGTTCCCGACCAGCTTTGGAGCGAACAACCCGGCGCTGCAAGCCGCCGCTTTTGCCGCCCCGCAGAACTATCTGCCCTTTCCGCAGTTCGGCGCGATCAATTACATGTCGAACACCGGCCATTCCACGTATCACTCCGGCACGGTGCAATTTTTGAAGCGCTATTCGCAAGGGCTGGTGCTTAACTCGTTTTATACATACTCCAAAGCCATCAACGATTGCGACAACGACTACGGCGTGTGTACAGGTGTAGCTCCCGTGGAGAATCGTAATCTGAATAAAGCCCGAGCTTCCTATGACCGTA
>JAFAZU010000599.1 GCA_019239585.1 Acidobacteriaceae bacterium | reverse complement strand
AACCCAGGCGCCGGTCAAAGTTCCCCAAGCGTTTTTTTTACGGCCACATGCTCGGCCATCAGCTCGGCCAGAACCTCGTCCTTAGTCTGGATCTTCTTCTCCAGGTAGGCGATCCGCTCCTGATCAGCGGAGTGGTTCGGTCGCGCTTTCTGCTCGAAGGCCGCCGCCCCGTTCTCGAAGAACTCCTTCTGCCAGCGGTAGAAGACCGTGGGCTGCAAGTCGAGTTCATCGCACAGCTTCGAGATCGGCTCCTTTTCCAGCAGATGCCGCCTGAGGATGGCGACCTTCTCTTCTGGCGCGTAGTGCTTCCGTTGCTTCGTCATGCGTTCTCTCCTTTACCTTACTGGGAGAACGCCTTCTCCATTTCCAGCTGAACCGGAACAGCCGTCACAGCCTGGATTTGGACAGGCCTAGATGCTTATGGTCTGTTATGGGCCGTTGCGATGATCCGCGCAAGCAAGTTGCGAGTAACCCTGGTAGATGAGCAATGGGTTAAAATCCGGGTCGGAATCGCTTGGGAGGCTGAAATTCCCAGAAAGCACATTCTGTCCTGTCGGCGCGTGAGTTCTGCGGAAACGTTGACGAAAACACCGGATTACTTGAGAGTGGTTGTGCTGAACGATCCTCAATACATTCTCCAACTGAGTCAACCCGTTGTTGCTGTGGGCCTCTATGGGCAACGTCGGACATTCACGCAGATAGGTATTGCCATTGATCAAAGTGAGGCGTTTGTTTCCGCCCTTGGCTTGAATAGCTGATTGAGCTCTTACGAAGATAAAGCAGCTTCAGCGGCAGCGACATTCTCGTATAGAACAAGAAATTGTTCCACGCCGGTCATGGTGAACATCCTTTGTATCCGTTCATTGACGTTAACCAAAGCGTACTTCTGGTTCGCCTTGCCACGGGAGACATGGATGCCAACCAAGCTGCCAAGGGCAGCAGAGTCAAGGTAAGGCACGTCTGTGAAATCGATGAGCAGGACAGGCGTTTGACTCTGCTGTCGGGTCAGATCCTGAAAGTCGAAGAAGTTATGGATCGTTAATGGGCCATGTACCGTAATGATTTGAACACTATCGCGTGTACCGGCTGATAATTCGATGTGAACTTTCTGAGTTGGATGATGTTCCACAAATGTTACATCATAGGCGCGAATTGTTACAGTTTCGCAACAAAAGCGCGGGCCGAGGTTGAAGGTGGTACTGATTCCTAACTATGAGTGCTGGGCTTCCAACCACCGGGCAAATTGCTCTTCGGTAATGGTTCCGGAAGCAACCCCAAGCATTATAGTTACAACACTTGTTTGATCCGCTGTAGCCGGAATCCCGTTTAGTTCGAGAAAGACAGCACAAACAACCCAGGCAGTTCGTTTATTTCCATCAATAAAGGCGTGGTTCTTGGCAAGGCCAACGGCATAGGAAGCGGCTAGTTGCGCGAGCGCTGCCTGTTCGCTATAGGCGTATAAGTTTTTGGGACGGGCCAGCGCTGAATCAAGCAGTCCTTGGTCCCTGATACCCGGCGAGCCGCCGTGTTCTGCTAATTGCGCTTCATGAATTGCCAGTACTACATCATAAGCAACCCAGTGCGGTTCCTTCACTTGGCAAGTTCCCGAAGCGCGTCTTTATAGCGGCGCATCACAGATTCAGCAATTTCCATTTGATGGGCAAACTCCGGATTGTAAGGTGTGAGCCGGTAGCCGTCAGGCGATTCCGTCAGATAGAACGTATCGCCGCTTTTGATCTTAAGCCGATCAACAACTTCCTTGGGAAATGTCACTCCAGTCGAATTTCCGATTGTACGCGCTTTCAGCTCGATCATAAGTAGCTTTTAGTTTAACATTTGTTATAACAAACATTAATATTGAAACTTCTATGGCCGTGGCGGGACGTGGAGCCGTGGCGGCATCATCGTTTGCTCGGAAGCTTAGTGCTCACCCTAAACTGGACTGGGCTCTTGAAACGGTGAGCATTAATTTAAACCACGCCCCGAAAAAACTCTTGTTTTTCTACTAACACTGTAGTAAATTAAACCACGAGAGTAGGCAATGGCTGAACCACGCATAAGCCGCTTTGAACTTCAATTGCTGGAGAAGTTGTGGGAGAGAGGTCCTTCTTCTGTACGCGAGATCCAAGAAAGTCTTCCAGAGAAAGATCGGCCCGCTTATACGACGGTGCAAACCATGATATACCGCCTGGAAGAAAAGGGCGCAGTCCGGCGAGTGAAGAAGATCGGGAATGCGCACGTTTTCCAAGCGGTGTTGGCGCGCAAAGCTGTCCACCGTCGTTTAATTGGCGACTTGCTAAACCTTTTTGGCGGCTCGGCTGCTCCCGTGATGTCGCATCTGATAGAAACAGGGGTGCTGACGCTGGCGGATATTAAAGAACTGGAAAAGACCCTGGCGGTGATGGAGACTGAACAGTGATTACGTCCCTTTCCCGCCATCTTTTTGAGTCAACATTGTTTTGCGCTTTGCTAGGCGCTCTGGCGTGTTGTTTCCGGCGACAGGGAGCGGCAGCACGTTATGTGCTATGGTTGATCGGCATTTCGAAATTTGCGATCCCGACAGCTCCCCTGATTGCAGTGGGGGCGCACATAGCTTTTCTTTTGCCCGCGACCTCCTCCATCTCGTCGTTGGCAGTCCAGTTTTCTGCTGTTCTGGCTGCTTTCTCCCGTATAGTGCCTTCCGGCATGGGGGCGAGTAGCAGCACCGCGATTTTTATTGTTTGGGGGATGGGAACAACTTTCATGTTCGTTTCCTGGCTCCTTCGACTACGAGAGAGCTATGGCCCATTGACGGCTCCTAATGAAAAGGAATACGAAGCGCTGGAACTGGCTAAAAGACGGTTGGAAGTTCGTATGCCGATCCGCCTGTGTTGTTCAAATGGAGCAAAAGAGCCAAGCACACTCGGCCTTCTGCGCCCAACGATTACGATTCCGCAAGGTTTATGTAAACAGCTAACGTCTGCCGAGTTTGGAGCTGTATTGACACACGAGGTGGCGCATGCTCGCCGTTATGACAATCTGGCGGGAGTATTTGTTCATTGCCTTCGTTGCCTTTTCTGGTTTCATCCGCTTCTTTGGATTGCCGAGAGGTGTCTTATTGCAGAACGTGAGCGCGCCTGTGATGAGCTGGTGATCCGCTGCGGTACAACGCCTCAAACGTACCTTGCCGGAATC
>JAFAZU010000592.1 GCA_019239585.1 Acidobacteriaceae bacterium | reverse complement strand
GCAGCCGTAAAGCTGTTGTCTTCTGAAAAATCTATGTTTGGTGCGCGCCAGAACAACTGCAAACGCCTTTCCCAGATAGGGTCGGGCGCTCGTGGTCCCCTGAAATAATGCTGCGGATCGTAGCAGACTGGATTGAGTCGGGCAGCGCTCTCTCCAATCAAAGTAGAGACGGGCAGGGGCGGATGCGCATGGCTGCGAATCTTGTCGCGCAATCGCCGGGCTTGCCGGCTTTCTTCGGAGTCAGCCGGCACCGCCTTTTTGGCTTGGTCCGGCAGCCGCCAACCACAGCAGATATGCGTTGCCAAACGGTGTGAGTAGCTAAACTGCGCCGCCCTGCTGATTAAATCGGATGGTCTGAGCAGCTCTTGATGACCCGTGATCTCCTTAACCGCCGCAGCCCGTAAATAGACGCAATCTACAAAAGATGAAGCAGTTTCGGGGTCGCTCCCTTCGCGGTACCAGTAGCACAGGCGGTCCAGTTCCTCGTCGCTAAAGCTACTCAGGGTTCCGGCAGGATCAAGCGTTCGCCGATGGAGGGGCGACACGGCCAGCACGCCGGGATGACGAGCCGCGCTCCAGGCCAAGCGTAGATCCCAATGCTCAGGAGGGGTAACACCGGCCCGAATAATGAGCATGTCCGTATCGTTGTATTGCGCCACCACTGCGGCAAATAGATCCTCGTAGCAGGCTGCGTCAAAACGGAGGATCTGCCAAGCTTTCGGCAAGGAGAAGTTTATCTCCCAATCCCGGCTTACGACTAGGCACAGTTTTGACCTCTGAGCACTGGCGCTTCCGAGTCGGAGGACAGATTCGGCGATACCCTCCGCGTCGCTCGGCGCGGCAACCAGGAAAGTTTGACAGGGAGGAACCGTACAGGGCGGAAGATCCGAAGACGTATGAAAGGAGAGCTCATCGTGCCACTCGAACCATTGCAGGTAGGAGCGACTCCCTCCCTGGGTAGCGTACGGATTCGGAAAGCGGGACGATAGTTCCGGTGTTTCTCGATACCGCTTGCGATGAAGAGGAAGAATCAATTGACCGTTGTCGAAAACCTCATAGGCCCAGGGCATCTGCGAGAGTTGCCGCTGTCCATGCCTTTCGCAAGCGGCGGTGTACCAGTCACGCAGCTCAAAGAGTGCCGGCATGCCGCTTCCATACCTTTTCAGCATTCCCAGTTGCGAACCGCTATCGAAACCGGAAAAGTGATAAAAAACCAGCGGCTGCCCATTTACCAGCAGGTTATCCGGTGCTGATCCGGTAATGGTCCGATGCGTCAGGTTCCAGGTTGAAACGTTGTAGGTCGGATCACGCAGGATCTTACTATCGCTAAAGTAAGCGGGAACCATGTCCGCCCAGCGCTGGTCAGTAAAAAGACCGTTCGGAACGTCATCGTAACAGAACTCCTGCAACCGGTCACGCCACCACGAGGCAAAACGCCGGCCCTCTTCGGAGTTTTTCACTCCAATAAAACCCAAATTGAAAATACCGTGTCGAAGAGCTGTGAGTTCGTTATCAATAATCGCTGCCCTATCGATTTCCGGTTCTGTTGAATGGGGGGTCAGCAGAACCGAAGCACTCGCAAATTCACGGATCAAAGGACCGAGAGGAGCAAGAACGACAATATCTGGATCGAAATAGAAAACTTCTGTGCAACCAGGCTCATCCAGAATTTTGGTAAGCGCAAAGCCTTTGACAGCCGTGCTAAGCTCCACCAGATTATGTTTGAAAGCCCAGCTCCACAGATCAGGAATGCCTAAGTCTCTGAGAGTGAGCAGGAAATTTAAGGGTTCTTCCTCAAGAGAAAACCATTCCGGCGTTTCATCACAAAGGACCAGATGAAAGATCCAGTCAGGATGAAACTTTTTGATGCTCTCGGCAAGGACTCGCGCCTTCGGCAGATAGTTGATAGCAACACTCGTATAGATATGTGTGGCCATTGTGGGCTGCGATCTTTAACAAAAAAGGGGCGTACTCGCGAGAGCACGCCCCGGAAATTGGGAAAACTATAGACGCTTATTCTGTCGGAGCGCCGGCCTTCAGTTTCTCGCGCTGCTCTTTCAGAATGGCTTTACGGCTCAGCTTAATTTTATTGCCTTCGAGCGCCAGCACCTTTACCAGAATCTGATCGCCCTCTTTCAGCTCATCCCGAACGTTCTTAATGCGGCTCTCGGAAATCTCACTAATGTGCAGCAACCCGTCTGTGCCGGGGAAGATTTCAACAAATGCGCCGAAATCAGCCAAGCGAACCACCTTGCCCAGATAAGTTTTACCCACCTCGGCCACGGCTGCGATGTCGCTTACCATCTGCAAGGCCCGATTCGCGGAATTTCCATCGGAAGCAAAGATGTTCACCGTGCCGTCATCCTGCACGTCAATTTTCACTCCCGTTTGATCGATAATGCCCTTAATTACTTTGCCACCCGGACCAATTAACTCGCGAATTTTATCGGTCGGAATCTTAGTTGTATAGATGCGCGGCGCATACTGCGAAAGTTGCGTGCGAGGAGCAGAAATTGCCGCGCTCATGGTTTCGAGGATTTGGAGTCGCCCCCGACGCGCCTGTTCCAGAGCTTCCGCCATAATCTTGGTCGTCACATTCTGGACCTTGATGTCCATCTGCAGGGCGGTAATGCCTTCTCTGGTGCCCGCAACCTTGAAATCCATGTCGCCGTAATGATCTTCCGCGCCGGCGATATCGGTCAGCACCGCGTAAGAGTCGCCTTCCATTACCAATCCCATCGCGATGCCAGCCACGGGCTTTGCCAGGGGAACGCCCGCATCCATCAAAGCCAGGGTGCCGCCGCAAACGCTCGCCATAGAGCTGGACCCGTTCGACTCCAGAATGTCGCTGACTACGCGTAGCGTGTAAGGGAAGTCCTTTTCGTCAGGAATCATCGGTGAGAGCGCCCGTTCCGCTAACGCGCCATGCCCAATCTCGCGCCGTCCCGGACCGCGCATAAAGCCCACTTCACCGACGCTGAACGGCGGGAAGTTGTAATGGAGCATGAATCGCTTGGAGGTTTCCGTCGGATCGAACAACTCAATGCGCTGCTCATCATCCTTGGTGCCAAGCGTTGTTGTCACTAAAGCCTGGGTTTCGCCGCGCGTGAAAATCGCGGAGCCGTGGGTGCGAGGCAGCACGCCCACTTCGCAGGTAATGGGACGGATCTGATCAAAAGCGCGGCCGTCCGGACGACGGCGATCTTTCAACATCTCGTCACGGAAAATCCGCTCTTTCAAAGCATCAAAGGCCTTGCTTGCCTCTGCCTGTTCCACTTCTTCGTCAAAGAGCGCCAGCGTTTTCTGCTTTGCTTCGTCGATACGGCTATAGCTTTCCAGCTTGGTGTACTTTTCCGTATTTAAGGCATCGCTTAAATCATGGCGAATCGAATCGGCAACTCGATTCATGACAGCCAGATTCGTCGCAGCAGGCGTAAATTCGCGCTTCGGCTTGCCTACCACAGCGACGAGCTCCCGGATAGCAGCGGTAATCTTCTTGCAGCAGTCATGTCCGAACTCAATGGCTTCTACCACTTCGGCTTCAGACGCTTCGTTCGCGCCCGCTTCCACCATGACAATGCCTTGTTCGGTGCCCGCCACTACAATGCTGAGCTTGGCGTCCTTCGTCTCGTCATAGCTGGGATTAGCCCGGTAAGAGCCGTTCATTAGACCAACGCGCACACCGCCCAGCACGTGGTAAAACGGAATGTCGGAAATGGCGAGCGCCGCTCCCGCGCCAATGATGGCCAGTACGCCCGGATCATGCTGCGGATCGGCCGACAGCACCAGGGCAATAATCTGCGTTTCATTGGCAAAACCTTCCGGAAACAGTGGCCGTATCGGACGATCAATCAAACGGCTGGTAAGGATTTCCTTTTCAGACGGCCGTCCCTCGCGCTTAATGAAGCCGCCCGGAAATTTACCGGCGGCGTACATATACTCGCGGTAATCCACCGTCAGGGGAAAGAAGGAAGCTCCTGGCTTCGGCTTCTCAGCGGAGCAAGCGGTGACCAGCACCACCGAATCCCCCGAACGAACAACCACAGACCCGTTGGCCTGTTTGGCAATTTTGCCGGTCTCCAATGAGACTTTTGACCCATAAAGGTCGATTTCAACTGTATGCGACATGAAAAATTTCCCGATGCGTGATAACTATCTGTTTGAAGGACGCGCTACCGAAACTATTTCGGTATACGGACCACCTCGGGATTAAGTGAGGGCTGGGTGCGGAAGAAAGATCGAGCGCAATGGACGTGTGCGCGTAATCATTTAAGCCTTCCGCATGCATTCTAAGCGGCCTTAGCGCGGAGAACAGGAGCGAACAAGCTTACCAGTAAGCAGCCACCCATCTCCCGCGCCTTGTGAGGGAGAACCGTTTCTAGTGGCGAATACCCAGACTCTGAATCAGAGTCTGGTATCGCTCCGGGCTACGATCTTTCAGATACTTCAGCAGTTTCCGGCGCTGCGCCACTTTGGTCAGCAAACCACGCCGCGAATGATGATCCTTTTGATGCGTTTTGAAATGCTCCGTCAGATGCAGAATATTCTGGCTCAGAAGAGCAATTTGCACTTCTGGCGAACCGGAATCCGACTTGTGAACCTTGTACTTGTTAATGATCTCCGATTTTTGTGCTGCAGCCAGGGCCATGCTAGAAAACGATACTCCTCGTCTTTTCCTTAATCTCGATGTATACCCTTATAGATTAACACAACGGAAACTATTGAGGGGGAGAAGATTAAGGCAGATTAAAGTTTGTCTGTTACTCCTTGCGAACTTCCCTCAAAGATTGATGTCCCCGCCTTTTGCGCTGCATTCCGCAACTTCCTATCAAGTGTGGCGAGTGGCACATTCTGCCGAATGGAGAGTTCCAAATAAGCAGCGTCATAAGCCGAAAGGCCTTACTCTCTCGCAAGAGGACCGCATTTGCTCCTGCAGATTCGAACCTGTGTGCTCAATCAAGAGTGGGAAGACACGTTCCGCCGCTGGTATCCGGCGTTCCGCACTGAACCCAAGCAGCCGGCCGAGAAAGCAGCCTGACCTCACGGAATCGAATGCTCTCGAATTAGGGCAGTCAACGGTTTGTTTTGGCCCGCTCGGTCTCGCGTTGCACTTCGACATGACCCAATGGTTCACGCCCACCGCCGATAACTTCTTTTCCAAAGTCCCAAAATCCCGAATCGTTCAATCCTTAGCGGAAGCGGGAACGCCCTTGATGGTGGATACGGCACAGTTACAAAAGGCGGACTTAGCGGCACGGGCCGAAAAAGCGATCCAA
>JAFAZU010000571.1 GCA_019239585.1 Acidobacteriaceae bacterium | reverse complement strand
AAGTACCTGAAGACTGGCCCGGTGGCGCAGTGCCCCAATACGGAGTGTAAGTACAAACATCCGATCCAGGCGGCAGTCGAGGCGAGCGTAGCCTAGAGTAAATGAACCTGTTGTGCAGTTAATCTTTGATTGTCTGTAATCAAGGATCATCTTCACTGCTGCATGACTAGGATTCCAGTTCTCGGAAGAAAACTTGATTATCTGCTTGGAATTGCGACCGGGAGCGCGCACAATGTTGTGCGCTCGCGAATAATGGCTTCAGCTCTAAACAAAATTGGAATTTATGATAATGAATTCATACGCCAGTACTTGGCGGAGCACTTGACCCAGGTATTAAATAATGATTTGAATATTATTAGCCGCGAACGTGGAACGGAGACTCGGGAATCATTGTTTACCGGTCCAAAGGGCGCGGTGAAACTTGAAACAGTCTGGCAAGGGGACAAGCTGATTACGGTCGTAGTGAAGGAAGGAGCCCGTTCATGAGAATCGGAATACAGAATGTCAGCGTAACTTCCCGGAGTTGGAGTAGTGAGGAAGACTTGCGAAGGTTCCTGGAGCATGCAGAATTCTACACTCTCATAGGACAGGAGGCGGAAGCGCCACGTGAGTTTTATTCTTTAGTTGTGTCCGCCGAGCCCAATGGGGAAATTCTCTGGACCATTGGAGTGCTTAATGAAGGTCATGGCTTAAGTCCCGAGGCGTTACTACTTCCTGAATTAAAACGATTGTTTATCGGTGCAAACGATCGAGTTTCTCTTTTGTCCTGGGAAGATCGCGCCGTGGTTGCCGAATCCGCTTTAGGTTTTCTTTTTCGGAGCTTCATTCCTGATCCCAAAAACAAGCTGGTCCTTGCAATTCATGAAGCAGGCGTAGACGCGTTCACTTATGATGGCGCCAGCAAATGGCGATTTAGCCGCGATGTGGTCGAAACAATTCATTCCGATAAGGATGCCGTGGAGATTATTTTTATGGATGCTGATCCAGCGCGCCTTGATGTCCAAAGCGGTCGTGAGCTAATTTGCCAATAGTTTAGGTAAGCTTGGGGCGAAGCGGATTGTGTCCACACGATCTCTATTGACAAAACCGACAATCAACAATGCGAGCAGGTTTGTGTCAAGCAGAATCCCTTTTGAACGAGCGTTCTGATCAAATCGCTCAGGATTGCTCATCAGCTCGCCAGCTTCATCGCGATCGGCTCGCCAGTGGCACTGTCCACCAGAATTGTTTTATACTCCAGCAGCAAACCAACCCCCCCTAGAACGTATCAGTTCCGGTGCAGTTGTCCATCGTTTTGGGAATCCGAGCGTAACGCGCCAGGCCTGTCGGCCTTTATAAGAATCCTGCTCCAACTCCTCCAGCGTGTACTCCTTATCGCCGATCAGTTCGCGAGCAATTCCTTTGCCCGACTAAACGCTTCTTGCACGGGATCATGGACATCAAAATATCACAAGGTCCGATTAGCTTCAGTTCGCTTTCAGATTTGCGCGAAGCCATTGCTTGCAAAAAGTCCAGTTGCGCGCGACCGTGCGGGGCGCTGTTTCCAGCCGATTCGCAATCTCCTCAACCGAAAGGCCTTCAAATACCTTCATTTCTACAATGCTGCGAAGCCGGGGATGGATGGAGGCCAGCTTCTCCAAAAGCTCATCGATCTCTTCCAAAGTAGCGGCGCTATCCTGCTCGTCGGCCACATCGAATTGCGCAATGTCGATCTTCGCCATGCGCGACGCCAGCAAGCGGGAGTGGTCAATCAGAAGATGACGCATCACATGGCCTGCAAACTGCAAAAAGTGTTCGCGCTCGGAACGGCCCGCACGGTCCGGCGTCGGAAGGGATTTTACTTTGACCAATTGCAAATAAAGCTCATTCACCAGCAGCGACGGTTGCCAGGAGTGCCGGCCTCCCTCCGCGTTCATCTTGGCTGCGGCAAGGCGCTTCAGTTCAGGGTAAAGAAAAGTAAAGAGCTGGTCCGCCGCGTCTCGATCTCCTTGTCGAAAGCGGGCCATCAGACTGGCGATAGTCTGAGAGTTATGGCTGGACACCATTGCAGCAAGGGATCACCATCAGATTACTACGAACTACACAAGCAAACTGGATGAACTGTTTTCTAATAAAAATTATCAACCAGCATGATGTTAGACGAGGCCGCGTCATTTTGCACGAACAAGAAGGAGCGTCCATCCGGAGACACGCTCAGACCGCGCAGGGCCGGTTCCGGTCTTCCCGGAACGGATGCCAGTTGTACGGTGCGTTTTGTTTGGAGGTCATAAAAATGAAGTGACGGGCGCGCCGATGTATCGACAAAGTAAATGCCGCGTCCTCGCAATTCCCAATAGCGGACGTTGGCAAGCGCCTGAAGCTCAGGAATACTAGCCGCCTTCCCGCCGGCGAGCGGCAAGCGCCACATCACGGGCGTTATGGAGTGGTCGGTGTAGTAAAGAAATTTACCGTCTGGGGTTTCCGCCGCTTCAAATCCTCCATTGGCAGTGACCTGTATTGCTTCACCGCCTCCAGACGGAACTTTCCAGATCTGCCCGACTCCGGCACGGTTCCATCCAAAGTAGATCCACGCGCCGTCACGTGACCAGGAGGGTATGTAATGGGCTGCCTTGCCGGAAGTTACCTGCCGCATAATGCCGCCCTCCTTCGGCACGACGTAGATGTTTGTATTTCCCTTCAGGTAGGCATCAAAAGCGATTTGACGGCCGTCCGGTGACCAGGACGGGCTGCCGCACAAGCTGCTGCCGGTGTGAGTCAATTGAGCGCAGTTCGTGCCGTTGCTCGAGCAGGTCCAGATTTCGGAAGGGCCGGAACGCCTGGAAGAAAAGGCAATGGTTCTGCCGTCGGGTGAGTATTGGGGGTCCTCATCATCACGTGAAGAGGCAATCAGTTCCGTGGGGGGCGCATCTCCCGCTTGCGTCGAAAAGCGCCAGATATTGGAATCGGAGGCGTGCTCGACATACGCGAGGCGCCGGCCTTTTGCCGAAACACTGACATCACGAGCATCCCGCGCATCCAGGACCAGCTTTTTCCGAGCGCCGTCGCTCAGCCGGACCCGCCAGAGAGCATAACCCGTAGGGCCGCGCAGCGAGAGAATCACCTGTCGGCTGTCAGGCGTCCAGGCGATGCTGTTCAGCAGCGTGCTGCCGGTAAGCGCCTCGCGCTCTACGCCCTCGGCTGGCTTCACGTAAAGCCTATCGACGGAACTGGCGTCGAAGCGAATGAACGCCAAACTCCGGCCATCCGGAGAAAAGGAGGGAGCCCGATCCGTCATCCGTGCGGGAGGCGAACTGAGCCTGCGTTTTCTTCCATCATCGATCGATACGGATACTAAAGCGCCTGTGGAGGGGTCCTCGCCATTATCCGTTGCCACGAGATGGCGGCCATCCGGGGCCCAGGTCAAAAGATTCAGCGCGGCAAAGTAATCGGAAATTCGCGCCACGGCTCGTTCCGGGCCGCCTCTTGCGGGGACAAGCATAACGCCGAGGTGGTTGGAATCCAGTTGACGAAAGAAAGCAATCTGACGGCCATCGGGTGACCAGGCGGGACTCGAATCGCGTGCGGGATCGGTCGTGAGCCGAACGGGATATGCAGACCCAACTGACTGGACATAAATGTCATCATTATCTTTCTTTTCGCCATTCCAAACAAAAGCAATTTGTCGGCCATCGGGGGAGAAGGCGGGCGCATGCTCCGATCCCGGAAGGCTGGTGAAGGGGACCGATTGTAAGACCGGCCCCGGCTCCAGAACGGAACGCGACCTGAAAAACCAGATCGCTCCGACAACAGCGCAAAGCGCGGCCGCAACCGGAAGCGCCCACCGGAGCGCTGTCCGGCTCACGCCCTCCTTGCGCTCTTGCAATTTGCTGAGGAGGTCTACCATCTCTGCGGCAGTTGGTCGCGCTTCCGGTTCGTCCGCCAGGGTGGACGAGATCAGTTTTTTAAGTCTTCGCGCAGCGGGAACATCTTCGGAAGGCAGTTTTTCTGCGGCCAGTTCGGACAAAACGACGCCAAGCGAGAAAACATCGGCTGCCGGCGTGAGCGGTTCCCCCCGCAACTGCTCCGGGGACATGTAATGCAGGGTGCCCGCCGGCAGTTCAGCCAGCCGATCCCTACCGTTCCCAAGCGGGCTGACTGCCGGACGAGCCAGTCCAAAATCGACCACTTTGACGTAGCCGTCCGCGCGCACCATGATATTTTCGGGCTTGATGTCCCGATGCACGATGCCTTCCCCGTGGGCGGCTGCCAGCGCGCTCGCGACTTGTCGGCAGATCGGAATCGCTTGCCGCCGGACGGAAAGCGGCTGTAACTTCAGCAGCGCGCGCAGCGATTGCCCTTCCACCAGTTCCATCACGATGGCGAGGCCCCAGGGAGATTGAATGATCTCGTAAACCGTGACGATGTTAGGGTGGTTGAGCGACGAAGCCGCTCGCGCTTCACGGATGATCCGCGAGGAAGCCGCATAATCGGCCGGCAGGTTCGACGGCAGGAACTTCAGCGCAACCCGGCGGTGAAGTTCCGTGTCCTGAGCCGAGTACACCTCGCCCATCCCGCCTCCTCCGATCCGTTCGGATAAAAGATAGCGGCCAATGAGGGTTCCGCTGCGACGGTCGGGCGGAGATGGAAAATCAGGGCCGGAGGATAGCTCTTCAAAGACGGCTATCACCTGATTTCCTACCTCCGGATCAACCGTGGCGCCGCGCACGTACTCTTCCCGCGCTTCAGCGTCCAGATCTCCCGCTGTTTCGCAAAGAATCCACGCGGCTCGCCATTGTTCTTCGGTCATCGCGGTCGTTACGGGACAGAGTGTGTCGAGTCCTCCGTATCTCTTCCTGATCGTAGCGCCGCCATGCCCGCTATTCCTACTGGTTTGACGGGTCGCTTTCGTCTGTCACTCCCGGCGTGAGGCCATTCGCCTTCGCCCCTACGGGGAAGCCGAGCCGGTGAGCATTGCCGTACTGATCTGCCACATAGATGACATCGGTCTGGGGTCCCATGTGCCCCACGGCTAATGTGACTCCGTTCTCACGATAACGGCCCCAGATGCTGGTTAGCCTCCAAACGCTGGATATCCCGCTGCTGTCTGCTCCCATCGCCCAGACACGCCCGTCCTCATCGACTCCTACCGAGTTGGCGATAAACGGCGCATTTAAGTTATTCCAACGGCCATTCGCATATTGATAAACCCCTCCCGAAAGATCCACTACGGTTGTTGTGCCGGTTGGCCCCGCGGCGATTCGCGTGGCATTTGTCAACCCCGGAATGAGGGTCCAGGTCGTGCCCTTGTACTGGTAAGGCGTTCCCCCCGGCCCAATAATGAACACCGATCCGTCATCCCCCACCGCTATATCCGAAGCTGTAGGCCCGTTTACCGGTTGGAAGTTGCCGAGGGCGTCCTGTTTAAGAATCTGGCCGGAATACTTCACAACCCAGACGGACCCGCTTGGATCGACGGCTAGGCGTATTCCTGACTGTGTCTCCCCATTAGGTCCCTGAGCCAGTACATTCACAGGCGCCCAGCCTTCCGTGCTTCCTGAGCCGACCAGCTTATAAAGCCGGTGGTCTGGGTCTATCACGCCATTGACCGGGTCACTAAAGCCGAGCTTATAAACCGACCCGTTTTTTCCAATCGCAAAGGCGGAGGCGCCGTTCGGATTCGGCGGTACGCGGTTAAAAGTCAGCGCATTGTGCGCGATGATGCTTTGCGCGATGTTGCAGCAAGCCTCGTTATCGACGGAAACCACATTGACGCTATTAGGCTGCCATACGCCTCGAATGGTTGACGCTAAGATCGGGTTGAAGTAATTTGCCGCATAGACTGGGCCGAGAAGCGCTGTGAAAGGGTCTGGGTCCGAAAGAGTTACGTCTCCGAATGGCGTAAGCTCGGCTTGCAGCGTCAGGATTTTGCTGTCCTTGTCATAATCCTGCCAGTTGGGCCGAATTTCGTAAAGGCCCTGATTTCCACTATCGGGTGTTCCATTCTCAAGTCGAGACAGCTCTAAGTTGGTGCTCCCTCCACCGTTGCCGGTATACCCGACCAACTGCTCGGTATTGCTGTCGGACCAGACCAGGTTGAATGTCGACGGCGCAGAATAGGTGGTTTTGACTCCCACTCCGTTCGACAAAATTACCCGTGCTGATGTTCCGTACAGTTGTTGCGGCGTTACCTCCTGCGGAGCCAACGGCGGGCCGTCACAGTATCCTTCATAGGTGGAGAGCGCATAATAGTCGTTCCCGGAGAGCGTGCAGGCGGTTTTCAAGTCGTATATATACGATGCGTTATCAGATGTTCGCCGCAGGTGCTGGTCCAACACCTGCATGAAACTACCGGAAGAAAACTGATCTCCGCCATTGGAAGAAGAAATTGTGCCGTTCAACTGAAGAATGACAATTTCTTTCGGATGGGCGTCGAGAAATGCTCTGATCTGGTCCAACCCGTTTGCGAGTGTGATGTTGGAAAAGTTGTAATTATGCCCGAACAGATAGAAATCTGCCTGCCCATTCCAGAACGCGCCCGGCAGAGGAAAGGCTTCGGCTCCGCCAGGTTTTTCAGGAACAGGAAGGCAGGTTCCAAGAATGAAAGGCACGCATCCAGGCGTCAGGTACACCGTTCGCATATCAAACCAACGCGTACCGTTATTAAGCTGGCCCGTGAAGTCAACTGTTTGATTTTTGAAGTAGTCTCCATCTGCAGGCACCTGATAAGTCGCGGGATCGTGCGTTCCCGGCATGGCGATCCCCTTCATGGGCACCGTCGCGATGTAAGATCCTTGGTCCGCCATCCAGGTAGAAAGATTTTGCGCCCCCAGTTGCGCCGGCGCAAAACCCGCAAGCAGGGTCGTACAAATTAGGATCGGCGCTGCCCTGATCCGATCTGTTTTGAATCGCTTCTGAAGAAGAGTTTGTGAATGTAAGTTGGCCATACACCCTCATAGCGAGAGCAGGCCGTTAAAGACTGCCACCGGAACCAAAATTATTTGAAACTCCCGGAAAACCGGTCATCTCCCTCGGTGCGGACACGATAAACTGAACTGCACCCGCATGCCCGCTACACCGCCCCTTCTTTGGTTGTACCCTCTTGCGAGGAGCTTAATAACGGATCAATCAATCTTCGGTGCGGTTCGTGTTCGCTTCGCATCTGATGGCTGAAACTGCGAATTTCCGGGACGTCCAGGGTCCTGATGCCCAGCGCCGGCGTTTCAGTTGCTGCGGCCAGTGCCTGAATCATTTGGTCGATAGTGACTAAGCCTAAGCGCTGTGCGCTCTCACGCATAAAAGGGATGAGTTCGGCGGCGCGATAGAGCGGCTTCAGAACGAGCGGCCAGCGATGTCCTGGGCCGAGAACATACCACGGGCGCAAAATAGTGGCATTTAAACCGGAAGCGCGCAATGAAGTTTCACACTCTGCCCGGATGCTGATATACACTTTCATCACAGGCGCTGGTTGAGCGACGCTGACATAAATAAAATGGCGTATTGCGGCGAGGGAGGCCGCCTTTATCGCTTCTTGCGCCGATTTGAGGTCAACCGTAACGAATTCGCGCGCCTTCGCAGGGCTCGGGTGCGGCACGCCGACCAGATGAATCAATGTGTCGTATTTTGCGAGTTGCGCACGATAGGAGCTGCTGTCGAGTGCATTTCCAACGAGGATCTCGCAATGAGCTTTGATCTTCGTTTCGGAGCCATCACGGACCAGAGCTGCCACTTCATGTCCACGCTCGATCAATACAGGAATCAAACGGCGGCCAATGTAGCCGGTTCCGCCTGTGATAAAAATCCGATGTTGCATATGCTTCTCCTCAGGAGCTTCGAATGGACAATACGAGAACTAACCGTTATCCGGATTCATGGAAAGGTACCATGATTTGTAAAAAGTTGGCGCAGGCAAGCGTACCGCAATAAAAGCGTGCTATGTTCTTCCAGAGGACATGCATGCTGGAACTGCAGCCGGGCGCAAACGGCCCAAGTGGTTCTGATCGGGAGAATTTCTGGCGCCAGTACCTGCAGGAGATCCAAAAGGGCAACACAGAGGCGTTGGCGCGGCTTTACGATGCAAGCGCACCGGTGCTGTATACCCTGGCATTTCGTATCGTTGGAAACGCGGCCGATGCAGAGGAAGTTCTGCTGGACGTGTTTGAGCAAGTCTGGCGTACATCCGGCAGCTTCGATCCAACCCGCGGAGGAGCTTGGCGGTGGCTTACCCTACTGACACGCAGCCGAGCCTTGGACCGCCTGCGTAGTATGGCAAGCCGACGGCTCTATGAGCACTCTACACAGTCCGAGCAAGTGGAAATCAGCAGCTCCGAGACGCTTCCTGAGGAGGCAGTTGTGTTGAGACAACAGCAGCATCTCGTCCGTCAAGCGCTTTTTGCACTCCCTCCAGAACAGCGGAAAGCTCTCGAGCTGGCTTACTTTTCCGGCCTTACGCACAATGAGATTGCAAACGTACTGGGAGTACCTTTGGGTACAATTAAAACGAGAATCCGTATAGCGATGGATAAACTTCGAATCGCGCTTTGTCCCTTAATTGCAACTGCCGGGAGTTCCGCAAGATGACACTCCACGATCAGGTTGAGGATTGCCGGACAGCAGCTGCGCTGTATTCACTGGGCGCACTGCCGCCAGAGGAAAAAACGAACTTCGAACAAAGATTAAAAAGCGGCTGTCCTTTGTGTGCGGCCGAATATGCGGAGTACGCTTGCGTGACGGATGAGTTG
>JAFAZU010000304.1 GCA_019239585.1 Acidobacteriaceae bacterium | reverse complement strand
CCTTGTGCCTGCGTTGGATCGGTTTGGATCATCTGTGTCGTTGCCATAACTATATGTATCTTTTCGGCTGGTTTAAAGCCGCTCCGTTCCCATCCAAAGATGGGGAGCAGCCCGGCTCATCTCCGCACTATAGCACCGCAAAAAAGATGTAAACGCACTTCTTTTTTCAGGGACGGAGGAGTAAATTGTTCGAATGAACCTAACTGTAACAGTTTCTAGGACTTTCTTGCGCTTCCGTTTTCAATTCTTCCCTCATTTGCCTGTTGCTGCTACCGGAACCGAAACACGGGTGTTTTCCCATGCCATCAGCAGAGTCGCTTCTGATTGGCTTTGCTTATTCCAGGAAATTAGGAACTGTTCGGTAGGCGAAGATGTTTGTGACACCTTCATATTGACTCGTGCCAGATCCTGACCTTCGTCATACTCGGTTCCCCATTGCCCGGTTTGCTTATTGATGATGAGCTTCCAGGAATTTTCACCCGGCAGTGTGTATAAAGTGTACTTACCTGCGGGCACGGCAGTTCCCCCAATCGTTAGATTAACCGGCGTTGTCAGAGTGGTGGCGGCATTGGCCCCGGTCCGCCAAACCTGGCCGTATGGCACCAACCCACCCATGATCTTTCTGCCGCGCACCGATGGCCGATTATAGGTGATCGTGATTGTTTTGCCCCCTAGGGTGACATCGGCCGTGGCATCCGGGCTCGGTTTCGAATCCTGCGCCATCACCGCCGCGACGGCCAGCGCTGCCAATGCAGCCGAGCCCATTCCTTTGAACATCTGCACTTCTACTTCCTCCTGTTTCCGAACATACGATCTTACGCTATTATTGACATCTTCGTGGCGAGTGTGGTCTTCAGCTCATCCAAAATTTTTTGCAAGGCCTGCTGGTCCCCTTCTCGGATCAGCTCGCCGTTTTCGTCAAAAGCGTTGGAGGCATCTCCCACTGTTAGTTGACTGGCAATCACGGTGACTCCGATCATTTCGAGCAACTCCCGCAGATGCCTCAGTCCTCGCCTGCCGCCGCCTCTTCCCGGCGATGCGCTTGAGAGAGCCGCTATTTTTCCGCGAAACAGAGCCGTCGGGCCTTCACCGGCGACGGGCCGCGACACCCAATCGATCAAGTTTTTGAGAAGCGCCGAGAAAGACCCGTTGAACTCAGGCGATGCAATCAATAAAGCGTCATGAGCGCGCATGAGTTCCTGGAAAGCCGTCACCTCCGCCGGAGTTCCCCCTTCCGCCTCCAGGTCACCGTCATAAAGTGGCATGGGATAGTCGCGCAGTTCAACAAACGTGGTGGAAACCCCCGCCGCCTCCAACCGCCTGGCGGCTACTTTGGCTAGTTTTCGGTTCATGGAATCGTTGCGCGTGCTCCCGGCAAAGACAAGCACTTGCGGGTATTTTCGACCGTTGGAGCTTTGATTCTGACTCATGTAACTCTTTGGCAGCAGCCCTCAACGGGGAAAACCACCTGTCTTTCATGGTAATGCGAACATCTGCCACGCCATACTAGAAGTAGGTATGCTTCAGGACTCCGCGCGTAGTTACTCGCTGCCTGAGGTTCATGAGAGCGTCAGCACCTCCCACGATACAAAGTGGAAGCGCCTTTTAGCTTTTGCAGGCCCGGCTTATCTGGTCAGCGTCGGCTATATGGACCCCGGCAACTGGGCCACTGACATCGAAGGTGGCGCTAAGTTCGGCTACAGCCTGTTGTGGGTACTGGTTCTCTCGAATCTCATGGCACTGTTGCTGCAAACTTTAAGCTCGCGGCTCGGCATTGTCACGCGCCTGGATCTGGCGCAAGCCTGCCGTGACGAATACGGGCGAGCCGTTTCCTACAGCCTCTGGGTTTTAGGCGAGATTGCGATTATTGCCTGCGACCTGGCCGAAGTGCTGGGCGCGGCAATAGGGCTCAATCTTCTGTTTCATTTGCCGCTTTTGATTGGCGTGCTCCTCACGGCGGCGGATACCCTGCTGATTTTATGGTTTACCCGGCTCGGCATTCGCTTTATCGAGGCTTTTGTGCTGGCCTTAATCGCCGTGATTGCCGCCTGCTTTGCGTTTGAAATCTTCTTTGCCCATCCTCAGGCCGGTGAGGTGCTCAGCGGCCTGATTCCCCATATCAATCACCAGAGCCTTTATATAGCAGTCGCTATCTTCGGCGCGACCGTGATGCCGCATAATCTGTACCTTCACTCAGCGCTCGTGCAAACGCGCCGGATCGGCTCCACCGACGCCGATAAGCGCCAGGCGTGCCGATTCAATCTCCTGGATTCGACTCTTGCTCTCAACGGCGCTCTCTTTGTCAATGCAGCCATACTCATTATGTCCGCCGCCGTTTTCTTCAAGCGCGGCATTGCCGTAACCGAAATTCAGCAGGCGCATCAGCTTCTTTCCCCCTTGCTGGGTACTACGGCGGCCAGCCTCATGTTTGGTTTGGCTTTGCTTTGTTCCGGTCAGTCTTCCACGCTGACCGGAACAATGGCCGGTCAAATCGTCATGGAAGGATTTTTGCGCTTCCGCATACAGCCGTGGCTGCGCCGCTTTATCACCCGCTTTCTGGCCGTTACTCCCGCTGCCCTAACCATTTACTTTGCCGGAGAGAATGCCACTTCCGGTCTGATCATTCTGAGTCAGGTCATTCTGAGCCTTCAGCTTCCTTTCGCCATCATTCCCCTTGTTCACCTCACGAGCGACCGTCGGCGCATGGGTGAATTTGCAAACGGCTTTTGGCTTAACGTTGCTTCCTGGGGCTGTGCCGTGTTCGTTCTGGCGCTGAACTGTCAGTTGTTGTGGAACACCGCCAGTGATTGGATAGGGCAAAGCGGAAGCTACCGGCCCCTGGTCATGGGCGCCTCATTAACTGTTGTTCTTGCTTTTGCAATGTTTTTAGTCACCATCACTGCCTGGCCCTGGTTTCATCGGGTAGGGATCGCCGGCAGGCGGGTTGCTGTCACCGTACAGGACCAATCGGCCCCGGTTTTCCCCTCGCGTTCTTACTCAAGCATCCTGGTATCGCTCGATCATAGCGAAGCAGACCGGGAGGCGCTAGGCAACGCGCTGGTGCTGGCAAGAATGCATGATGCAAAAATCATCCTTTTACACGTCGAAGAAGGAGTGACCAGTCAAATGTTCGGTTCGCTTTCCTCGACCGCTGAGATTGCGGAGGGTCAGGATTACCTCGACAATGTTGCCGAGTCTCTTCGTGAGCAAAATGTAAGCGTTCATACAGTTGTTCGTCATGGCAGAAGCCCGGCCCGCGAAATCAGCGCGGTCGTTCATGAAATTCAGCCGGACTTGCTGATTATGGCTTCGCACGGTCATCGCGGCTTCAAAGACCTCCTGTTCGGCACCACGATTAATAGCGTTCGCCACCTGGTCAATGTTCCCCTGTTGATTGTTCGCGGAGCACAACGAAATGGCTGACTTATCAAAAGGCAGAATCCTGGTCACTGGCGGCGCCGGTTTTATCGGGAGCGCGCTGATATGGGAGTTAAATCGGCGCGGCCTGCGAAACATCTTAGTAGCTGACCTTCTGGGCGAGGATGAAAAATGGAAAAATCTCATCCCGCTGCAATTTGCCGATTACATAGAAGGCGATGATCTGCTGATGCGCCTAGACGTCCATGGGCATCAATTCGACGATATTCAAACTATCTTTCACTTAGGCGCTTGCTCTTCCACAACTGAGACCGATGCGGCTTACCTGATCCGGAACAACTTTGAGTACAGCAAAGCGCTGGCCCAATTCGCTATAGGGGGGGATCGGCGCTTTCTCTACGCTTCGTCCGCCGCAACTTACGGGTGCTTGGAAGAACAGGTTTCCGAGTCGATTCCGCTCGA
>JAFAZU010000394.1 GCA_019239585.1 Acidobacteriaceae bacterium | reverse complement strand
ACTTGGCTATCTGGGCGAGGCCGAATTTCTCGTCCACACCGGCAGGTTTGCAACCGCTCAGGCGCGCTGGGCCGCTTGGGACGCAATCACCGCTGCTCCAATCGTGGCATTCTCGTCTTCGCTGCCCGGCACAACTTCAACAGAGTAACTTTGTAACGGGCTCAACTTCACCATTTCGTTTAAGTACTCATTGATCAAGGGCAAACTTACAAATTTTGCGTTGGGACCGGTAACAAAAACCTTCCCGGGTCCGCTCATGTGGATGCTGGTCGCCGTAGCGGCAGCTAAAGCACGATGCCACAGCTTGACAAATTCAACGCAGCGGCTTTCTCCCGCTTCCGCCTGCGCAAACACTTCCTCCGGCTCCAGATCCATGAAGCGCAAGCGCATGGCCCGTAAGCCCATGATTCCTTCCAGATGCCCCTTGCCGCCGCAACCGCAGAACTGTTCCTTGGGATCAAGCGTGACAATCGAATGACCGGCTTCCCAGACCCCATCCGCTTGCGGATACCGTCCAAAGCCGATTCCCGTACCCAGGAACCAGAGCCGGATCAGGCGGTCCAGATAGCCGCGGCCGGCAGCCATTCCGGCAGCCATGGCGTTCGCGTCGTTCGTGACCGAGACAGCAAGCTTGCCAAAACGGGAAGACAGCGCTTCTGCCAGGGATGCTTGCATGTTCAAGCCCTTGAATTGAACCAGATTGGGGGAATCCTCTACAATGCCGTTGCGAATAATTCCCGGCAGGGCTAACCCTACATGAGTGGGAGCCTGTTTGATCTCAAGGCGCTCCAACAGGGCGGCGATTCTTTGCACAATGGTGTCAGCCGGGACACCGATCAAGCTGTTTGTGCCTCCGCCATCATCCGGTTCGACAACTAAATTGCCGGTAACAGTATAATCAACAATGACTGCAGCCGCGAGTCTTTCTGTTACTGATATTCCGATTCCGTGGGCCATGATGGTTCCTGCTTATTAAACGCGGACAAGTTTGTTTAATCCGTTGAAAGCTGCGGCTTTATAGCATTCCGCCAGTGTTGGATAATTGAAAACAGTATCGACGAAGTAGTCCACCTTGCCCTTCAATATCAATACCGCTTGGCCAATATGCAGCAACTCCGATGCGCCCTCGCCAATAATGTGAACGCCCAGCAATTCGAGCGTGTCCCGGTGAAAGATCAGCTTGAGGCGACCCGTCGTGTCGCCGCGAATCTGACCTCTGGCAATCTCTCGATAATATGCTACTCCCACCTCATACGGCACGTCTTCATCCGTTAGCTGCTCTTCAGTTTTGCCAATAAATGAGATTTCAGGAATAGTGTAAATTCCAAATGGAAAGTAGCTGGGATTGGAAGAAATGGGGCGGTGAAAAGCATGGGCGACAGCAATCCGGCCTTGCTCCATCGAAACAGAAGCCAAGCTGGGAAAACCGATCACATCACCCACCGCGTAGATGTTGTCCTGTTTGGTTTTATAATTCTCATCCACGGCAATGCGGCCGCGATTATCTGCTTCCAGTCCTGCAGCTTGCAGATTCAACTCATCCACATTGCCCTGTCGCCCTACTGCGTAAAGCAAAGCGTCGCCCGAAACCTTTTTATTGCTCTCCAGTAACGCTATCACGCCCGCTCCGTTCGGCCCCTCTTCCACGCTATGAACTTCCTCGTTCAAGCGCATAGTCACTCGGTGGTCGCGCAGATGGTAGGAGAGCGCTTCCACAATCTCTGAATCGGCAAACTCGAGCAGGCGTGGCCGCCTTTCAATCAAGGTCACGCGCACGCCCAGGGTCGCGAACATGCACGTGTACTCCACTCCGATCACGCCGCCGCCCACCACAATCAGTATGCGGGGAAGAGTTTGCATTT
Source organism: Acidobacteriaceae bacterium (assembly GCA_019239585.1). GTDB lineage: Bacteria > Acidobacteriota > Terriglobia > Bryobacterales > Bryobacteraceae > Bog-105. The sequence continues at coordinate 5,710 of JAFAZU010000394.1, read as the reverse complement.
CCAGGATCTGGTCGCTGTTGATGATCGTGCGCGCATTAATCGGCACTTTCGGTGAGGCTGCGGGCTTTGTGCCGGTCGCGATAACGATAATTTCGGCCGAAATTTCAGAAGACCCTCTGGCGTTAGTAATCTGGACCGTTTTCGGAGAGGTAAAGGTCGCAATACCGGTCAGGACTTCAATGCCGTTCCGGGAAAGCTGGGCTTGCGTGACGTCGATTTCCGTCTTAATCACATGCTGAACTCGAAAAGCGAGATCAGACATAGTGATCTTCTCCTTGACGCGGTAACTCACGCCATAAATGTTCTGGTAGTTATAGCCGGATAGATGCAGAACAGCTTCCCGCATCGTTTTACTGGGGATGGTTCCGGTATTGATGCAAACGCCGCCAATCACCTCGCGGCGTTCCACCAACGCGACACGTTTCCCGGACTTAGCGCCCTGTATGGCGGCCCGCTGGCCCGCCGGGCCGGAACCAATCACAACTAAATCGTATTGAGGCATCGGAAGCAGCAGTCCAATTCTTTCCTGACTATAAGCTTACTGATAGCCTGCTCAGCGCAACTGAGCTGACTACCAGAAAAAACAGCATACCTCCAGTGCGGGATCAGCGAATGACCCCAAACACTCACTATTGCGTGGATGTAGTTGAGGTTTTGTCCTTCAGCTTATCAGCACCCTTCTCCGTCTCGGACGCAGCCTTATTCGTGCCCTTTTTGATGCCATGACCGGTCTTCTTAGCGCCCTTCTTTACAGCGCTCGTCGTATTCTGCCCAGCATCCTTTAAATCCTGCCCGGCGCTCTTGTTTGTATCGGTCTGCCCTGCCGTAAGCGCCAGGGAACCAATCAACAATGATGAAAGCAAATACAGTTTTCTTTGCATTTATACATTCCAACACACAACCAAGCGAAGTGTTGCCGATTGAGAGAAATTAATGAGAGTTAAGGCCGAATGCATGAAACGAAGCTCCTGGTGAGATATGCAGCACGTGCGCATCGCTATTTCTAGCGTTGCTTAGAGATTTGCCTTTTCTCGATGTCGTGGTTACGCAGGAGATTCAGAAAGCCTTCCCGAATGGTATCAGCATCGCCAGCTCTCCAGGCTACAATGACATCAACCATGCACTTGCGGTTTCGAAGTGGCTCAAAGGAAACGTCCCGAGAGCGAAGTTGTTGAACGCACGCAGGCAAGATGGACACCCCTTCCCCGGCCTCGACCATCGTCAAAACTGACTGCCACAGAGACGGAGTATCAATGATGTTCGGCGAGAACCGGGCTCGTCGGCAAAGGCTAAGAATTCCATCGAACAGCTCAGGCGCATTCTCACGGGCATACAGAACGAACTGTTCCTGAGCGAGCTCGCTAACGGAGACGCTCGTATTTCCAAGCCGATGCCCCCGCGGCAGCGCCGCTAGGAGAGGCTCACAATATAACACCTCGCTCGCAAGGGCATGGCGGAACTTAGGGGGAATTTCTCGCGTAAAACCGATATCAATTTTACCGCTGGCCAAGGCTTCGGGCTGCTGAGCTGGATCCAGATCTTTGAGCGAAAGTGCGATACCAGGTTGCCGCCTGCGAAAGTCCCGAATGACGCGCGGTAGGAAAAACGCTGTGGCGGGTCCGCACAGCCCAATCGTCAGTTTCCCGGAGCGGCCCTGTGCGGGCTGCCTGACCATTTGCGCCGCGTGGTCTGCTCGTTCGAGGATTTCCTGAGCCTCACGAAGGAAGAACACTCCTTCCGGCGTCAAGAAAATTTGTTTTTGATCCCTGCAAAAGAGTGCAACGCCTAATTCCCGCTCGAGGTCGCGCACCTGACCGCTCACGCCTGACTGGGAGACGTGAAGTTGTCGCGCAGCAAGGGTAAAGCTCTGATCTTGTGCTACAGCGCGAAAATAGCGTAGATGACGCAGCTCCATACACTGGAAGTCTAGCAGTCCGATCCATCACTTATTCCGATAGGTGGCAGCAAAACAAACGCCGCAACTTCTACCCAAAACTCTCTTCAAAAAAGTGATACTTGCAGGCAACTACCTAGGAGGAACACGCAATGCCTACCACATATACTCCTGCGCTCTCAGCAGGCAAAATTCAATACGCGACTGAAAATGTAGACGGACTCCAGATCGCTTACCGCGAGGCGGGTAACGCTAACAGCCCGAAACTGGTTTTGCTCCACGGATTTCCGTCCTCGTCACACCAGTACCGGAACCTGATTCCCGCTCTGGCAAATCATTTTCATGTGATCGCACCGGACTATCCGGGATTCGGAAATAGTGATGCGCCGGATCCACACCAGTTCGCCTACACTTTCGACCACCTAGCCGAAGTGGTGGAGAAGTTTCTGCAACAGAAGGGCTTTACTCGCTTCGGCCTTTTCATGCAGGACTACGGAGGTCCTGTGGGCTTTCGTATTGTGACAAAGACGCCAGAAACTCTCGAATGGCTCATTATCCAAAACACAAACGCCTATGAAGTGGGATTTACACCCGCATGGGCCGGGTTGCGAGATGCCTTGTGGCACAACCGGACACCGGAAAACGAGGAGGCAGTTGCGGGCTTGCTCGCTTACGACACGGTTAAGACAGTCTACCTGCACGGGGCCAAGATACCCGAGTTGATCAGCCCTGACAATTGGAACTCTGACTTCTTCACGACCATTAATAAGCCGAACGGCCGGCAAATTCAGTTGGATCTCTTCTACGACTATCGCACGAATGTCACCCTGTATGCGAAGTGGCAGGCGTTCCTCAAAGAGCATCAACCGAAAACCATCATCTTCTGGGGTCAGGACGACATCTTCTTTACTCGCGAGGGTGGAGAAGCTTATCTGGAAGTGCTGCCCAAGGCGGAAATGCATCGTCTCGAATCAGGGCATTTTGCTGTCGAAGACTGCCTGGAGTACATCTCGGAACACATGCACAACTTCTACCATCAATCGGTTGCATGACGAGTCGCCTATCACCGGTGACGGACTCTGGAGTGTATCACTGAGGTATCTACCACTCACGCCGTCAAATTCCTAAGCAGAACGGGGAGCGGTTTGTTGAGAAGAGACCCGCAGCAGCAATTCATCCTCAAACGAAAAGTCGGGACGCCCGAAACAACGCTTTCTTTGATAGGCGCGGTACTCCGTTTTCAAACCGGTCAGAAAATCTGTCGGTTTAAAGGAAAGCATGCGCTGCGCCTTGGTCACAATTTGAGTGATGGCCGGCACGTCGTAGTACTGGCCAAAGTAGAGTTTGTGGCCGCCGGTAGCCTGTCCTCCTGCTCTGTAGATAATCTCGCGCGGGATCGACACGATCTGAGGTTCTTTGATATTGGCCGCTTGCGCCAGATCCAGAACCAGCTCATGTTGCGTGATCGGCCGCGGGTTGGCGGCATTGAAAGCATGCCCAATTGAGTTTTTCAACTCCATTGTTCTCATGGCAAGCTCCACTAAATCGCCTACATAGATGAATTGCATGAGGCGATGACCTTCGCTGGGCAAGATCACCGGCCGCCCGGCGCGGTAGCGGTCCCAAAAGAACGCTTCGCGATAAAACGGATTGCCGGGACCATACACAAAAGGCGGCCTGAGTGTGACGACCGGAAAACCGGTGCGCTGGTGCAAGCGGAACAATGCGCGCTCGCTCATTGCCTTGTTGCGCGCATAAACGTTTGAGTGATCGTCGGGAGCCAGGGCATCTCCCTCATGGTGATTCAACCCATCGCCGTAAGCCGCCACGCTCGACATGAAAATGTAACGGCTCACCCTGCCGTCAAAGATCTGTGCGGTCGCCTCGACTTGCGCTCCGGTGGTCCCCCGCTCCCAATCGTAGACGTTATCAAAAACCACTTCGAATCGGGTCGTCCCAATCGCTTTCCGAATGCTTCCTGCGTCGTTCCGGTCGCCGACGAAGTTATGGACCCGTTTCGGAAAGTTATGCTGAGGCTTCCGGTGCAGAACCGAAACCTCATGCCCGGCCTTTACCAACCTCTCAACCAGCAGACGGCCAATGAACTGGGTCCCACCGATGACCAGGACTCGTTTAGGGTCAACGGTTCCACGTTCCGGGCCGTGGTGGTTCTTGGCGCCATTTTGCGCAATGGAAACTAAGCGGGGCATCCTGGTCCTACTAATTTAGACGCCCCAAACCGACGAATGTCGTACTAGTCGTAGTACTCCAGTCCCAAATGTGTAATGAGGTCTTCACCTTGCATCCAACGAAGCGTATTTTTGAGTTTCATTAATTGGATGAAAATATCATGCTCCGGATACAATCCCTCAGCCGTCATGGGTCCTTTAAAGTAAAAAGACAGCCATTCCTGAATACCTTTCATGCCGGCTCTTTGCGCCAGATCTAAAAAAAGCACCAAATCGAGCACCAGCGGCGCTGCCAGAATCGAGTCGCGGCACAGGAAATCAATCTTGATCTGCATGGGATAGCCAAGCCAGCCGAAGATGTCGATATTGTCCCAGCCCTCCTTAGCATCCCCGCGCGGCGGATAGTAGTTAATCCGCACTGCATGGTAAAGGTCGCCATAGAGTTGCGGGTACAGATTCGGCTGAAGAATCTGTTCCAGAACAGAAAGCTTGGTTTCCTCCTTGGTTTTGAAAGAACCTGGGTCCTCTAGTACTTCTCCATCACGGTTTCCCAGAATGTTAGTCGAAAACCAGCCTTTCACTCCCAACATGCGGGCTTTGAACCCTGGAGCTAAAAGCGTTTTCATGTAAGTCTGGCCGGTTTTGAAATCCTTACCGCAAATTGGAACTTCATTTTGCCTCGCCAGCTGGAGCAGAGCGGGAACATCAGTGGTCAGGTTGGGAGCGCCGTTCGCATAGGGCACACGCAATTTTAAAGCGGCGTAGGCGTAAATCTGGCTGGGTGCGATGTTTTCATCATTCTTGCGCAGCCCTTCCTCAAAAGCGGCTAGATCCTGGTGAACCGCCGCCGGTTTATGAAACACTTCGGTCGATCCGCACCAGATCATAACCAGGCGATTGCATTCGTTCCGTCGCCTGAACTCCTCGATATCGGCCATCAGGGCTTCAGCCAACTCCATTTTGCTCCCTCCGCTCTTTACGTTAGGGCCGTTAATCTTCTTGACAAAGTTCTGGTCAAACACTGCTTTCATCGGCTGGATGGCGGACAGTGGGTTTTTCAACTGCTCCAGAAGAGGAGCGTCCAGAACCCGCGCCTTGACAGCCGCTTGGTAAGCATTGTCTTCGTAGATGTCCCAACCACCGAAAGAAAGGCATTCGAGCGGGGCAAGCGGAACAAAGTCCTTAATTTTCGGGCTGCGGCCGTCGGTTCTCTTTCCGAGCCTGATCGTGCCGAGTTGCGTGAGGGAACCGATAGGTTCGCCAAGATCCTGCTTTACCGCTTCGACACCGGCGATAAAGGTGGAAGCCACGGCGCCCATACCGGGAATCAGAATTCCCAATTTGCCGTGGGCGGGCGCGATTGTGACGTTATTGTTATTAGACAATCTGATGAGTTCTCCTACAGGAAACTACGTTGGGCAGCATAGCGGGGCTACATTCACTCCGCCGAAACCCAACAAAGCCTAGGTTATACTAGCAGTCGATGTCGCACGGTGTTCCAGGAACCGTTTCGACTCTCGTAGTTGACGATGAGCAACTCGCACGCGAAGAGTTGACCTTTTTGCTGGGAGACTTCCCGGAGGTGGAAATCCTCGACTCTGCCGCAAATGGCTTGGAAGCGGTTAAG
>JAFAZU010000297.1 GCA_019239585.1 Acidobacteriaceae bacterium | reverse complement strand
CCCATTTTCGTTCGTAACAGCACGGGTGAGCAGCATGTTCTGAACTGGCAGTTTAATGGTTGGGCCAAGTATGGGAACGCTCAATACGATGATGCAGTGACGGAAAAGCTGGCGCAGCAGTTTGCCTGGCCGATGGAAACTCCCCTTTGGTATGGGAAACGTGTTGTGCTCGAAGGCGGCAGCATCGACGTGAATGGGGCTGGATCTGTTCTCACAACCGAGGAATGTTTATTGAGCAGCGTGCAAGCGCGTAATCCCGAACTCTCTCGTGAAGATATGGAGCAGGTGTTTTGTAGATATTTAGGAGCTTGTCATACTTTATGGCTTCGAAACGGCATTGCCGGAGATGATACGCATGGGCATGTGGACGATCTGGCCCGCTTTACCGACCCGCGCACCGTGGTGATTGCCAGTGAAAAAGATCCGCAAGAGGCGAACTTTGAGCCGCTACGCGAAAATTTGACGTTGCTGCGCGAGATGAAGAATCAGGATGGCGAGCCGCTGCGAGTGGAGACGCTCCCCATGCCGGAGCCGGTGTACTTCGCCGGTCAACGCCTGCCCGCAAGCTACGCAAATTTTTATATTGCCAATGGGCTCGTGCTGGCGCCTACTTTCAACGATGCAAACGACCGTCACGCTTTGAACAAGCTGGCTGATTTGTTTCCCGAACGCAAAGTAGTCGGAATTGCTTGCACGGATTTGGTGCTGGGCTTAGGCACCTTACATTGCATGACGCAGCAGCAGCCTGCCTAAATCCGCCGTGCTTCTTACTTTTGTCGCGTTTATTCCGCTCCCCATCTGGATTTATATGCTTCTAGCACGAGGCGGATTCTGGAGAGTGCGAAAGCAACTTGCTCCCCTTTCCTCCTCAGCGCCGGACCGGAAGATTGTGGCAGTTATTCCGGCGCGGGATGAAGTAGAAGTTATTGGCGAGACCGTTAGTACGCTGCTGCGGCAGGATCTACCTTCGCCGCTCCGTATCGTTGTGGTGGATGACAACAGCAGCGACGGTACATCTGATGCGGCAAAAACAGCGGCAGAGAAGGCAGGCGCAAGCCACCTCCTGACGGTGATCCAGGGCCAACCGTTGGTGCCCGGTTGGACCGGAAAGCTGTGGGCAGTATCACAAGGCGTGGCATTCGCGGAAACATTTCAACCGGACTACCTCCTCCTTACCGACGCCGATATCCGGCACGCTCCGAACAGCATTCGGAACTTGCTGGCAGTGGCGGAAGAAAGATCGTGCGACTTGGCATCGTACATGGTGAAATTAGCAACGGGTACCACGGCGGAGAAGATGCTGATTCCTTCCTTTGTTTATTTCTTCTTGCAGCTTTATCCGCCCAGTTGGATTGCCAGTAAGCGTATGCAAACGGCAGGAGCAGCAGGCGGCTGCATGTTGATTCGCCGGATGGCATTAGCGAAAATCGGCGAGATTGCAGCAGTTCGCGACCAAATTATTGATGATTGCGCGCTGGCAAAAGCGGTTAAGCAAAGCGGCGGTAAATTGTGGCTGGGGTTGACAGACACAGCGGAAAGCTCGCGCTCTTATGGCGGATTCGGTGGCATAGGCCGTATGATCTCGCGTTCGGCCTTCAGCCAGCTTCGGCATTCCACGCTCTTGCTGGTACTGACAATCGTGGGATTATTTGTCACATACCTGCTAGGGCCGATCCTGCTGCTCACAGGGCGGACAACGCTCATGCTGTTGGGCGGTATGGCGTGGCTGTTAATGAGCTTGAGTTATTTTCCCATGGTGCGTTTTTACCGGCAATCAGTTCTTTGGTGTGTGTGCCTGCCCGCCATTGCAGTTTTCTATGCGGGTGCCACAATTCATTCTGCCTGGCAATACTGGCGCGGTGTTGGCGGATCATGGAAGGGTCGGGTTCAGGATACACGTATCCATTAAACATTCCGCAGAATCACCTTGAGAACGCCCTTGCGGGCCGCTTCGGCAAAGGCGGCAGGGGCTTGCTCCAAAGGAAACTCGGCGGAGAGCATGGGGCGGACGTCAATCTTTCGATCCCGTAAGAGCTGGATTGCGGGTTCAAAACGTCCACAGCGGGAGCCAAGCAGCGCAATTTCATTCACGACCACAGGCGCCATGTCTATCGTGACTTTCTCGTGAACCGTTGACTTCATAATGA
>JAFAZU010000289.1 GCA_019239585.1 Acidobacteriaceae bacterium | reverse complement strand
GCGCGTGAGCGTCCCGTCACCATCTGTATCCAGAGCGGCAAACAAGGCCTGCGCCGCTCGCCCCCCACCCGGCCCCTGCGCCGCTAACCTGACCAGAGCGGTCGCCAGCGCGAGGGCCATGCCGAACCAGGCAACATTCTTGATCATCGTTCTGAGCTGTCTCATACAATTCCTGTCGAGACGAGTTTATCGCGTCCGAGTTCCTGCCATCCGGAGGATGGTGTGCCTATGCGAAGAGGGCATAAAGTTCCGGGGGCAAGCTGATTTGTGGATGAAACGACTCTTGGGATCGGCGTTGGCCACAAAACTAAGTATGCTTTCCGTTTGCCCCCGGAACTTTATGCCCTCCGCTCATTGAGGAGAAGACACGAAACAGAATTTTAAGCACGTTAACGGCGGTGACATGAGGCAGCTTAGCGGTTGATCCGCTGTGAAATGGTTGTCCCTCTTGAAGCAAACTTTCACTGGACCGACACTTTGCTGCCGGAAATGCCCTTTTCTGGGGTTTTTGGGTGCTCAAAGTTCAGTGGGGTTCAATTGGGACAGTCAGTTGCGTTCTACTATCCAGGCATTTGCTTCTGGGTCTCTGCCTATCACTGATTCCCAAAACAGGCAGAACCGGAAACCTTGAGGTATCCACACAGCCCCGAAGCGGAGCGCGATGACCGATTCAATCCTAAATGTTCCAGGTCCAAAGCCGAAAGCGGAAATTCTATGGCGCCGGATCGCAGCGTCCCCTGTGCTACCCCATTCAGAGCCGCCCTTTGGTTTATTTAAGGGAATCACATTTATGAAAAACGCAAGCTGGGCCGGAACAGTCTCGAAGTGTCTGCCCTGGAGCTAGGCTGCACAGATTCGGAAGTTCACATGGCAGCAGTGGGTCGTTGACGACTGCACATACGGAACGTGGTGTTACCTGCTGAGATTTTAATAGGCCTATTTACGGAACAGTGGTGCTGTAACTTAGAAAAATTCTCTTTAGGATTTAGCTGAAAGTCTCGCCAAATTAAATTTAATCCCCTATACTGCTTGGTGTCGTATCTGCGACTACTGCTAAAAAAGGCCATCGGAGGAGGAGTTGCGCTTATGTTAAGCCAAGCTGTTCGCACGTATTCAAGGAAAATCATTACTAGATATGATTCAATATCCAAAACTAATTTACATATAACTAAAGTTGGTTTCCTTTTGGCGTTTCTGTTAGTTTCCCTTCGGCCTTGCGCCGGAGAAACGAAAGTGTTGTTCCAAACAGATTCTGTAACTGGCGGTCTCTTTCCAAGCGACAGGCTAACCACTCCTGATCCGTCCACTCGCACAGGTCTGCGCATGGATCTTCCGCCCTCAGAGAATTTCTGCGATGCGGACACCTATGCAAGCGTTTGCAGCAATGCCGCTTTGCTGAATCAACTCGACGGGTTCAGTCTCCATTCGCGCGTGATGGTTTGCTTTTCCGATGACGTCCAGTCCACCACTTTAACGGACGGTATCAAGCTGATACCGCTTGATTCACCGCAAAAAGTTATTTCCATCAATCAGGTTCTTTATCATAGTGATTCGAAAAGTCATTGTGCTTATGCGAGGCCTGATAGCGTGCTGGACCAGGGGAGCCGCTATCTCCTCCTTGTCACAAACGCGGTGATGGATAAAAACGGTCAACCCGTAAGAGACGACGGCAGCTTTAAGCGTTCCCTGCTTAAAGGCGATCCTTATGATTCGGCTCTCGCCGCCGCGTTGAATAGTTTTTCCAGCCCGCTTCCACTTTCCGGCAGCATTGTTGCCGCCTCGCTGTTTACTACCATGAACGCCACGTCGTGGCTCCAAGATGTACACGACTATGTGCGCAGGGACGCCCTTAGCCTTGTCCTGCCGGCTGGCTTTCCGTATCAGTTCCAAATCTCAGACCTCCAATCTCTTGTCTGGCAGGCCGATACTGGAACCGGCACAGAATCTCAACCTATTCCACTGAGCGTACTTTCAAAAGTGGGCCACGTGGAGAGTGTGGCGTTCGGTTTATTTATGTCGCCCAATTACTTGAATACGATTGGAAGCGCCGCTGGCACGATTACAACGGAAGGCACAAAGCCGGTCCCCATTCCTGGTCTCTTAGGTGGACTGACTTTTGGTTATGTTCCTGTGTCGTTCCATGTCTTTCTGCCTTCCGGTCCAATGCCATCTAAAGGATGGCCTGTCGTGATCTATGGTCATGGCTTGGGCGATAATCAGTTCGGCGCTCCGACTTACATTGCCTCCACCCTGGCTGCCAACGGTTACGCGACGCTTGCCTTCGAAGTCACCGGTCATGGCTACGGCTTGGATAGTAAGATTGCTGTCACTGATAAATACAGCAGGAAATTTACAGTGGTCGCGCCAGGGCGCGGGGTACAGATCGCAGCGAACGCTCCGATTGGCCCTAGTGACGGCTGTGTGGCTCCCGGCGCTGTCGCCATCCGGGATTGCGCGCGTCAAACTGCGGTTGATCTTTTCGCTCTTGTAAAAACAATTCAACAGACGCACGGACTTACGCTTGGATTGGACCCGCAGCGGATCTATTATGTCGGCCAGTCTTTTGGATCTGTCTATGGATCTCTTTTTCACGCAGTCGAGCCGAATGTAAGAGCCGCAGTTCTGAGCGTAGGGGGCGGCAGCAATGTTGATGTGGCACGGCTTTCGCTTCCGGGACGTCAGCTTGTCAACTATTATTTAGCTGGCCTGGGCATTCCCTCCAACACTCCTCCCTTTGAGGATTACTTTCACGATTACGGCGATTTTCATGAGAATTACAATGACGAATACGTATTCCGGGATCAGTCGGTCGTCACCGACGCAGTCCCTGGAGCTTTGCCGGTTCAAGCCGCACTCGAAGCCGCTGACTGGATTGGCATGTTAGGTGATCCTCTTGCCTTTGCCCCTCATTGGAAGACCGCGCCGTTTCCGGGAATGCCGGAAAAGTCCACCCTGTTTCATTACTCTCTGGGCGATCTGGAAGAGCCGAACCCGGCAAATTCCGCGCTCATTCGCGCCGGAGGCATCGAAGGCTCTTCTTGGTTTCTGCGCACAGACATAGCGGCGCAGAGTGCCCCGGAAATTCCGTTCATTATGTCACCCGGCGTTCCATTTCCCATTCTTCCGCACCGGATGCTGAGTAATCCCACCATCTTCGATGATCCTAATGAGACATCCATTTCCCTCGCGGAACAGCAATCTGTTGCCGAGTATTTCAACTCTGACGGACAAACCATTCCGGATCCCAATTTATACCTAACCGGAATTTTCCAAGGCGTTACGCTTTTTGAGCAGCTGGCCAAGCTTCCTGAAGAGCTGAACTTTTTTATTCCTAAGTAGAGCGCATCGACCGGGCCGTTCGTTTAACATGTTTCCCGCGCCAACACAGGCTATTGCTGTTGAGTTGTTGAAGCGCGGTTTTCTATCTTACGCCGATTGCCCGGCGATGGCGATAGCCCTGCTCAACTCTGGCTCTTTCAGATGTTTCTCCGCTGGCCGTTTCAGGTGTCGGTGCTAAACGTCTTCAAAGGCGTTGTCCAGGCAAATGCGCTTAAAGCAGTGGTCGAACCGGATCGGCCACTGCTGCTCTTTCGCGATTTGTGGCAGCACGCGTTCTATCCACTCTTTCAATTGCTTGATATCGGCTACACTCCCGAATGTCGCATAGGCATACGAAGAAACCAAATCCGATACCATGACAGGAGGACGCTTGATAGGAATAATTTCCGATACGCATGGCTTGTTACGGCCGGAAGCTCTCCATGCGCTGCGCCCGTCGGAGCTGATTATTCATGCAGGCGATGTCGGCTCCGCCGATGTGTTGGAGCGTTTGGAGCAGATCGCGCCGGTCGTGGCTGTTCGGGGCAATGTTGACACCGCTGCTTGGGCCGATAAGCTTCCGATGACGGCTGCAATTGAAGCGGGCGAGGGCCGGATCTGGGTTTTACATGATCTCGGAAAACTCGACATTGATCCCATTCGCGGCGGTTTCCGAACTGTAATTTACGGGCACTCGCACAAGCCTGCTCAAGAAATCAAAGAGGGAGTTTTATACCTCAATCCAGGCAGCGCTGGGCCGCGCCGCTTTCATCTGCCGGTCAGCGTGATTCGCGCTGATTTCGGAGCGCATCCGCCGGCGATTCGGTTTCTTGACTTGTCAACTGGTAAGGAATTTATCCCTTAAAGCTAAAACAGATTCTGGTGCTCGGCAGTCTGAACATCAATCTGGTCCAGCGCGTTCCTCGCCTGCCGCAGCCCGGCAAAACGCTGCGAGACGGAGACCTGCCGATCTTTGTCGGCGGCAAAGGTGCCTCGCCTTTGTGACATCCCGACCGGGCTGTTTGGCGAACTCCGCCAACTTTTCAGGATTCGACGTGACAAATATACTGCGGATCTTGCCCTCCTCAATATGGAACACCATCGTACTGATAATTTCACCCTGGCGTAGGAAGATCAGGCCGGGTTCCCGGTTGGTCTCGGCCCACACCGGCTCTAAGCTCGCGACTTCCGGCCTTTGGGCCACCCCGAAAAATAAGCGTGCAACTTTGTCTGTGCCTGTGCCAGGCACGGCCATGATGAACAACTGAGCCGTCTGCGTGATCGGAGCGGTTGTGATAAGGTCAGGGCTTGAGTCTCTTTGTGGCACTCCTCCGCGGCATCAATGTCGGTGGAACAGGACTTCTGCCGATGAAAGAGTTGACAGGTCTTTGCTCCGCACTCGGCTTTCAATCGGTCCGCACCTATATCCAGAGCGGCAATGTGATCTTTGCCAGCAGCCAACCGGAAAGTGCCATCCGATCCTGTTTGGAGCTGGCCTTGGCCGCCAAAATGGGAAAGAAAATGGACGTCATGGTCCGTACCGCCGAGGAGATGCGTTCGGTTCTCCGTCGCAATCCCTTTCCCGATCAGGAACCCGCCAAGGTTGCTGTCGCGTTTTTGCACGAGCCGCCGCCCACAGATCTGGTAGAAAACGTGATAGCTCCGGGCGGCGAGCAGGTGCAGCGAGGTCAGCGGGAGATCTATGTCTATTACCCTCAGGGAATGGGTCGTTCCAAATTGAAACTTCCGCTGAAGGGAGCCATGACAACAGTTCGAAACCTCAACACAGTATCCAAGCTGGTCGCGCTGACAGAAGTCTGAGCTTCTGGTCAGGGAAAGCGTGACGCGGCGTCGTTCGCTCACGCTTTAGCGCGAGCAAACCTTTTCAAAATTGTATTCGACAGAAGCTCGCCGCAAAATCAATTTCTTAACGATAGCGAAAGAGAGGAATGCTTTCAGCTCGAATTTTGGGCCTACGGACAGTTGTAACGAAATATTAATTAGATATTGACTTAATAGATATTTACTTCCGCAAATGAGAAGTGTACAATTTACTCCTAATTTGCTGCGTAGAAATGCAATGTTGGGACCGCCATGGGGAAATCTGCGGAATTTGGCACTAAACCGGCGGTTCGAACCCAGAATTTGACCGTGGACTCGTGTGCCCGAGGGCCTGTTTCGCGAGTCCGCCAACCGCACGGCGGGATCCTTCCGCACTCTCGCGGTCTTCGCTGGCTCCTGTGCCTCTGGTGGTCCGTCGCTCCCGCTGTGGCCCAATACCACGTCGATTCGTGGACGGTTGATACCGGTCTGCCCCAGAATTCGGTCCACGCCATTTTACAGACCCACGACGGTTATCTCTGGCTGGCCACTTCCGATGGTCTCGCGCGTTTCGATGGGGTCCGTTTCACGATCTTTGACAAGAACAATTCCTCCGGTATCAGCGGCAACTATCTCACCTCGCTCTATGAAGATTCCGACGGGGCGTTGTGGATTGGCGCAGAAAACAGTCATGTGATTTGCTACCGGGGAGGCGCTTTTACCAGCTACGCACTGAACGGGGC
>JAFAZU010000246.1 GCA_019239585.1 Acidobacteriaceae bacterium | reverse complement strand
TAGGTGAGCTGTGCGGTGCCTTGTTGTTTGGGAACTTGAGGAATGCGCTGGCCAGTAGACACACGCGCATCAGCGAAGAGGTATCCGGCTTCGCCAGTCCAGTGCCGCCAATGATGTAGGGCGTTCACTTCGACCCCGCGTGAGAGGCCGCTGGAAAGATTCGTGCGCTGCCGGGTAATTTGATTTGGCGTGATTCGTAGAGTGGAGTTGGTGATGAGGTCCGAAAGATCGTTCCGAAAAAGGCTGAGTGAGATACGACTGTTTTCACGACTCCAATCAACGCCGGTTTCAACTCCCACCAGTCCTTCTGGAACGAGCGCGGGGTTCGCCAGGGTAAGCACGTTACCGACACGGAAGTTACGGTAAAGCTCATTGAGCGTCGGGGCGCGGAAGGTGCTATAGCCGGAGGCGCGGAAGCGGAACTGATGAAGACCTACAGCAATGCCCCCATTCGGCGCAACGAAAGTCTCGTCGCGCTGTCCTGTGAATTGATGACGCAGGCCGGTAAAGAAGCGAACGGGGCCGATGCTGAGGTCTGCTTGACCAAAGATACCGTGTGAGAGGAGCGTGCCGCCTCCCGGAGTCAGGATATGCGTGGTGTAAGAGTAGTCGTAGCTGATGCCGTGAACGTCATCCACATCGGCTCCGACAATAGAATTCCACTTGATAGCACGAGTTTGGCCGTGGTGCTGCCAATAGCCCGCACCTCCGATGTCTTCCACAGGCACGGTCTGACGCGAAGTGAGCGTTTCGACGTTGCGATTTGGTGAAACGCTCGAAAAGGTGCTGTGGAATTGCTCACGGGTGTGAAAGGCCAGAAAAGAGACTTGATCGTTAGACCAGGAGTGAGTATAATTTGCTCCGACTGTTCCGAGACCTGTGGAGTTGTGAGTAAGGAGAGTGCCATTCTGACGCTCCTCTGCCAGTACATTGAATAGGACCGACAGGCGATTCGACCTTCCAAGGTAGTCAATGTGAATGTCACCGGTGGCAAAACGGACATTAGCCTTATCATCGACGCGGCCACGCAGGGAGTCGGGCACGATATAGTAGCCATCCGTTGTGAAAGCGCGGGAGTGCGCGGTAAATCCCCAGTTTCCCCAGAGATTAGAGTAAGCGGCAGAAGTGTCCTCTGTGCCGAGATTTCCGGTCAGGAAGTTGGCGAACAAGTGGTCGGGCTGTTCGGCAGGAGAGAAAAGAGAGACGCTGCCGCTCAGGGCGCGATCGCCGAAGACGGCCGTAGTGCCGCCACGTTCTACTTCGACCCGATCCACGAAAGCGGGATCAACGCGGTCCCAATACACCCAGCCCCCGAAAGGGTCGTTTAAAGGAATGCTGTCCCAGAGAACGAGAGTTCGGCTGGCTCCCGAGGAGCCGATGCCGCGCAGAGAAACGCCCTGCGTGGTCGGGTTGGCTACCACGCTGGAGGAGCGGCGAAACAGGCTGAAGCCGGGGACCTGGCGAAGCCGGTCGTCTAACTGAGTGCCGGGAATGGTTTGAAGCTGCTGATTGTCGAGAACGGAAATCGAAGCGGGCGTCTGGCTGGAAATGGTGCCATTCACTGTCACAGTGGTTCGAATGGGGGCGGGCTGGAGATTTGAATTGACCGGTGAGGATTGCTTAGGGTCCGGCGTGACCTGCGACAGGGCGGGACAAATAGGTAAAAAGACCAGGAGAAAGATGCGGGGGAACTTCATAGATGATCGGAGATGACCCGTTTGTTTCAGTACAGCACGGGAACAAATCGAAGGCGTTAAACGTATCCTGAAATGAGATGCCAACAGAGTTCGCGATTGAGACGGACGCGTTGCGGAAAGTGTACCGGTCGCGCTTTCGAGGCCGTGAGATTCCGGCTGTTTCGAATTTAAGCTTGCGGGTTCCGCAGGGGATTAAGTATGGCTTGTTAGGGCCGAACGGGGCGGGGAAAACAACATTTGTCAAAATGCTGCTGGCGGCGGTGCATCCGACGTCGGGAACGGCCAAGTTATTTGGCAAAGATGCGCGTGATCCGGAGGCGCGACGGCCCATTGGATACTTGCCGGAAAACCATCGTTTTCCTACTTACTTCAGCGGCGCGGGAATGCTGGACTTTTATGCCGCGTTGTCGGGAGTGCCGGCGCACGAGCGTCGACGGCGGGTCCCGGAAATGCTGAAGCTGGTTGGCTTGGAGCAATGGGGCGATGTGCGTATCAAGAAGTACTCGAAAGGCATGTTGCAGCGGCTGGGTTTGGCGCAGGCGCTGATGCACCGGCCACGGCTGCTGATTCTGGATGAGCCCACGGATGGGGTCGATCCGGTCGGAAGACGTGATATTCGCGAGATTCTGAACGGACTGACCGGAACGGGGGTTACGGTTTTTATTAACTCGCACCTTCTGGGCGAAGTAGAATCATTTTGCGAGTATGTGGCAATCCTGCACAAGGGAAAACTGGCGCTCGAAGGAAAAGTAAGCTCGCTGATAGCGGGACGGGGTTATACGGTGGAGGCAACTCAAGTGCCGAATGCCGCTGTCGCTGAAATGCGGCGGTTGGGTGCTGCCATTGCGATGACCACTGATGGTTTAAGCGTGCAAGTAGGGAGTCTCGAAGAGGCAAACCATTTAATTGACGTCATTCGCGCGGGCGGCGGGTTAATTGAAAGCGTGAGCAATTCGGCGAGCAGCCTGGAGGATGTCTTCATTCGCACGACAAGGGGCGAGAAAGCGGCATGATGACGAAGGCTGCTGTTTTTGGCGCGCTCATTAGCGACACGTTTCAAGAGGCCCGGGCGCGGTGGTTGTTCTGGGGATTGTTCGGGCTCTCCACTTTGCTTATTCTGCTGTTCCTGTTTGTGTTGAAAATTGATCTGGTGGCAGGCGCGGTGTCGTTGATGGGATTCGAGGCGACAACTCGGCATATCGATATACATCGATTCGTCATGGCATCGTACTCCTGGGTGTCCGTGTTTCTGTACATCTGGGGAACGTTTCTGGCGATTTTCGCTTCCTCGGGGCTGATACCGAGCGTGCTGGAGCCGGGACGAATCTCTCTATTGCTGGCTAAGCCGCTCACCCGGCCGATGCTGCTGATGGGCCAGTATGTGGGTAACGTGCTGGTCGTGGCCTCTAATCACATTTATCTGATTTGCAGCATTTGGATTGTGATCGGGTTGAAGACAAACATCTGGGAGCCTCGGTTCCTGTTGGCTATCGCCAGCAGTTTATTTATCTTCGCGGTTCTGTTGTGTCTAGTGGTTTTGGTGGGCGTCATTTCGGAGAGCTCGGCGCTTTCGGTGATGGTGGCGGTGGCGTTCATGCTCATTAGCACGATCCTGGCACAGCGACAAATCGTTGTGAGGCTGCTAAGTTCGGAGTGGTCGCGGGAGCTGTGGCAGGGTTTGTACTGGATTGTGCCGAAAGTGTACGATTTGGCTGCCGCCATGCGTCAGATTATCGTGTATGACCGGGAGGCGGACTGGGTCACTCCCGTGTGGACGTCGGCTGTGTTTGGAGCCGTTGTGCTTTCGACTGCCGTTTACATTTTTCGAAAGCGGGATTTTTAGTGCGATCATTTCTGTTTTGGGGGCCGCTTACCGTTGCGTTTGCCGGCGGTCTCTGTTTTGTGAGTTGTTCCAGACAGGTGAGTAGCGGCATTGTGGTGGATGGAGCGTTCCGACCACTGATCCGGCCGGAAACGAACGTACTGGCTGGAGTGTCAATCGAAAAACTGAAAGCAGCGCCATTGTATCAACGGCATGAGAAAGCGCTGGATTTTCCGTTGTTTGATGCGTCGGTGCAGCGGCTTGGGTTTGATCCACGCCGGGATATTACGGACCTACTGTTCGCTTCGGATAGCAAAACAGGAACGCTCATGGCCCGTGGCCGCTTTCAGCCGAAACAGATTGAGGCGAAGCTGCAGACTTCGGGTTTACAGCGCAGGCACTACAAGAATTTCACATTGCTCGGAGATGATCGGAACTCGCTGGTGTTTCTAAAAAGCGGACTGCTGTTAGCTGGGTCTTCGGAGGGGGTGCGGTCGGAACTCGATTTTGGAGACAGCGGCGCGGGCGAGGTGCCGGAAGAGTTGCAGGAACGGCTGCGGACGCTGCCCAAAGATGACCAGGTCTGGATTGTCAGCAGGAATGGTTTGCCGTTTGCGGGGGCGCCGATGCGCTCTGAAGTGCAGTCGGCTCTCGCCAACATTGTGGAGTACATACGGGGAACAACGGCGGGACTGGCCGTGGACAATGGGGCGCATTTACAGGCGAACCTCACCTGCATCTCGGCGGAGGGCGCACAGCGGGTACACGACGCCATACGCGGTGGCATTGGCCTCCTGCGCTTGTCTACCAAGGACAACGAAACGGATTTACTGAAACTATACGACGCGATCCAAGTGGATCAGGACCAAAACTTGGTTAAGGTGCGTGCTGATTTATCAGGGAACGTTGCCGACAGATTCTTAAATATGCTGCCGCAATTGCAATCGAGAACCGATCAGCTTTTGCGAAGCCAGTAACAAAGCTTAGAGCGTGGAGCCGCCGCCTTCGCTGATGTAGTTCCGATTCCAGGAAGGAATTTCCACTTTCACGTCGCCATCTTCCACGACTGCCTGACAGCCTAGACGGGAGCGCAAAGTGAGACCGGCGGCCATGTCGAGGCGGTCGAGTTCGTCGTCTTCGGCTTCGGACAGGTTTTTATCGCCTTCAACCACGATGACATGACAAGTCGTACAAGCGCAGCTGCCGCCGCAAGCATGTTCGAGATGGATATTGAAATTGAGCGCAATATCGAGAAGAGAACCACGCTTACCGTGATCGCTGTAAGGGAGTTTGCCGGATTCGAATTCTACTGTTTTATCTTCCGGCAAGAAAGTTACTTTCGGCACACTCTATTGTATCGACTGATAGATGTGGGCTTTTATCGTACTGCGGTACTGTTTTAAAACTGCGTCGACGAGGTTCGTATTTGTGATCTCAGTTTCCGGGTTGCCCGTTATCCGCTCGAAAGCTTTAGCATGTTGGTATCGCCATAATCGGGCTGCACCCGTTTCACTAGCAGTATCGTGATATCGTCCTCATTCAATACTGGATCCACCAGTTGTTTCAGGTTGGCCAAAGAGCTTGTTGGTTCGCCGGTTAATGCGTCTCGCAAACGCTTGTCGGGACTCTCTCCGGAAACGGAATCCGGCAAGCCGTCTGTAAAGACGAGCAGAAGGTCGCCCGCTTGCATAGTGGTGACCCGCGTTTGATACTCTGCGGAAGCGAATAAGCCCAAGGGCAAACCAGTGCCCTCCAGAAATCTTGTCGATCCTGAGCCGCCAATTAGTGGGGGATTGTGTCCGGCATTCACATATACCAGTTCGCCGGAATCCAGTGTTAGGACAAGGAACACTGCCGTCGCAAAACGATCCTGTGGCGTGTAGCGGATCAGATGCCGATTGATGCGGTTGGCGAGCGTCGGAAGATCCGGTTCCGTTTCGGCAATACTTCGCACCAGAGCCTGGATGTTCGAGGCGAGCAAAGCTGCCGGCATTCCTTTTCCAGAAACGTCCGCGAGCGCGAATAGTGTGCGGTTGCCGCCCAGATCAATGACGTCGAAATAGTCACCACCTACCCCGCGAAAGGGTTTGTAATATGACTCCAACTGATAACCAGAAAGCTGCTCGATTTTGTCCGGCTGAAGAGTGCGCTGGATCTGCTGTGCCGCCATCAGATCGGATTCTAGTTGCGTTTTCCGGACAAACTCCGAAGTCAGCATAACGTTGGTAATCCAGTAGCCCAACATATACAGTACGCAGACGCTGACATAAAGCGCCGGTCCGCTCGGCCAACTGAGGGGCCAGACCAGAGAACGCGAGAAGAGAGCCCAGAACGCGTACCCTTGCAGCACGAGGCCCGTCATGGTGACAAACCGCCGGGCGGAGGTCATTTCGCGAGTCCAGTCGTGAAAGGCGTAACAGACCATACGCCAAACCGAAACTACTGCCCTTTGAAGGCTGGAGTTCCTGGTCAGAAAAGCCATGGCAGAAGTCTAACAACATGAGAAATACACGTCGTCTAATTAGGAACCAGTCTGAAATTGCAAAGCATCACCGACCACTACATCGACCTTCTCGGCTTCAGAGAGGCCGGGCGTAATGCGAGGATTGGAGTTTCCTTATCCATGCCTAGAGTCGCCAGCCCCTTGATGGTCGACAATCCGGAAACTGAGATCACAAATACGAACCTCGTCAGTGCAGCTTTAGGACATTACCCGTACTGCCATTCGGCATACTGAGAACTAGTGTTCCAGGAAATTGAAGCGAAGTTAGCAGAAACCGTTGAGCGGACGTTAAGGGAGAAGTTTGGGCTGAAGCTGAAAGTTTCGCTTGAGCAACCGAAGCAGAGTTCATTCGGGGAGTTGTCCATCCCTATTGCATTCCAGTTAGCGCGGCAGTTGCGGAAAGCACCGCGACAGATCGCTGAAGAACTGGCGGCACCCTTGACACACGTCCGCGAGGTAGCTGCTGTCGAAATTGCCGGAAACGGTTACATCAATGTTCGTTTGCAGCGGGGAGCTTATGCAGCGTCGCTTGTAAAGGGCAGTGGAGTTCCTCGAGAACAGACCGGATCGGCCCAGAAGATCATTGTTGAACACACCAACATCAACCCTAATAAGGCGGCGCATATCGGGCATCTGCGGAATGCGGTGCTGGGCGACACGTTTGCGCGGATGCTGCGGCGGCGCGGCCGGTACGTGGAAGTGCAGAACTATATCGATAACACGGGCGTGCAGGTGGCGGATGTTGTAGTCGGGTTTCACTTTCTCCAGAAGAAGTCGCCTGTCGACGTGAAAGCGATGCTCGATGATCCGCAGATCCGGTTCGATTACTTTTGCTGGGACCTGTATGCGCGAACCTCGGCTTACTACGGAGAAAATCCAGAAGCGCTGGGTTGGCGCGCCGAGACTCTGCATGCTATTGAAGCAGACGAAGGAGATTTGGCGGAGTTAGGGCATATCGTGGCGGATGCAATTGTGCAGGCGCATTTAAAGACAATGTACCGGTTGGGCATTGAGTACGATCTGCTGCCACGGGAGAGCGAAATTCTGCACCTGCAGTTTTGGGCAACAGCATTTGAACTTTTAAAGGAAAGAAAGGCGATTTATTTTGAGGAGGCGGGCAAGAATAAGGGCTGCTGGGTGATGCCCGCGTCGGCGTTCCGATCCACTGCGCAGGATAGCGACGAGGGAGCGGAATCGGAAGAAGATAGTAAAGTCATCGTGCGGTCGAACGGCACCGTGACCTATGTGGGAAAAGATATTGCGTATCAGCTTTGGAAGTTCGGGCTGCTCGGAAAAGATTTTTTTTACCGACGGTGGTCGCAATACCCGGATGGGCATGAGGTTTGGGTGACGACGGACCAGCCCTCTCCTAATGAATCTCCTGCGTTTGGGCGCGGCGCAAAGGTGTTCAATGTAATTGATTCGCGCCAATCCTACTTGCAGGATGTGGTGGTGGCCGGATTGCGGGCGCTGAACTTTCCCGAACAGGCCGATGCGTCGGTCCACTTCTCATATGAAATGGTGGCGCTAACTCCGAGGACTTGTCTTGAAATGGGTATTGCACTTTCAGAAGAGGACAAGCGGCGGGCCTATGTGGAGGTGTCTGGGCGGAAGGGATTGGGCGTCAAGGCTGATGATCTGATTGACAAGTTAATTGAGACGGCATTGGCGGAAGTGGAAGACCGGCACCCTCAGGCAGATCCGCAGGAGCGGCGAACGGTAGCGGAGCAGATCGCAGTGGGAGCGCTGCGATATTTCATGCTGAAATTTACGCGCAATTCGGTGATCGCCTTTGACTTTCATGAGGCGCTCAGTTTTGAAGGAGAAACCGGACCTTATGCGCAGTATGCGGCGGTGCGGGCCGAACAGATTTTGCGCCAGTACGTCGAGCGCGGCGGAGTCATGCCGGATTTTGAGAAGGTGTTGACTCAGGAGGTATTGGACCGGCATTTGGAAACCGAAGATTTATGGCAGCTTCTCTGGCTGGCGTCGAAGGCGGACAGCGCCGTTGAACGGGCGATTTCTTCAGGCGAGCCCGCGCATGTTGCCAAGTATGCATTTCAACTAGCGCAAGAGTTCAACGCCTTCTATCATGACTATCGGGTGATTGGCGAAAAAAATACGGAACGTCAGGCGGTTTTGCTGTGGCTGACCCGGTATGCGCGGGAGCAGCTATTAGGGACCTTCCAAGTGTTAGGCATTGACCAGCCTCCGTACATGTAAAACGTGTGAAGTTTTACACTGAAAATGAATGCCTAGTAAGAATACGTTTGGAGCCGCAAGCAGTCTGCGTGTGAATGATCTTGAATATCAAATCTTTCGTTTAGACGCGCTGGAGAAAAATGGAAGCGGGTTTAAAGTTTCGCGGATTCCCTACTCGATCAAGGTATTGCTGGAAAATCTGCTGCGTTTTGAAGATGACCGCACGGTGACGGCGAGCGACATCGAGTATGTCGCCAAATGGGACACGAAGGCAGCAGCGCAGGAGATTCAGTTCCGTCCGGCGCGAACTTTGATGCAGGACTTTACCGGCGTGCCCTGCGTGGTGGACTTGGCGGCCATGCGTGATGCGCTCAAGCGGCTCGGCGCGAACCCGGAACTGGCAAATCCGTTAACTCCCGCGGATCTGGTGATCGACCATTCGGTGCAGGTGGATGCGTACGGATCGGCTCAGGCGTTCGAGGAGAATGCGCTGCTTGAGTTTTCCCGTAATCAGGAGCGGTATGCGTTCCTGCGATGGGGTCAGAAGGCGTTTGACAACTTCCGGGTCGTCCCGCCGGATACCGGTATTGTTCATCAGGTGAATCTGGAGTACCTGGCGAGCGTAGTGTTCTCCGATTCCTCCAAGGGTGTGCTGCAAGCCTACCCGGACACGCTGATGGGCACCGACTCGCATACGACGATGATTAACGGCGTGGGCGTGGTGGGATGGGGCGTGGGCGGCATCGAAGCCGAGGCTTGCATGTTGGGCCAGCCGATTTCCATGCTGCTGCCGCAAGTGGTTGGATTTAAACTAAGCGGCAAATTGCCGGCAGGCGCGACGGCGACGGACCTGGTGCTGACCGTGACGCAGATGCTTCGCAAAAAGGGCGTGGTGGGCAAATTTGTCGAATTCTATGGTCCGGGGGTGAGCGCGTTGCCTTTGGCGGACCGGGCCACGATCAGCAATATGGCTCCCGAGTACGGGGCGACGATTGGGTTTTTCCCGATTGACGAACAGACGCTGGAGTACCTACGACTGACAAACCGCCCTTCCGAGCATATTCAGTTGATAGAGGCTTACGCGAAGGAGCAGGGATTGTTTCTGACTCCGGATTCACCCGACCCGGTTTACACGGATACCTTGTCGCTGGATTTGTCAAAGGTGCAGCCATCGCTGGCGGGTCCGCGTCGTCCGCAGGACCGGATTGACTTATCGGATGTAAAGAGTAATTTCCTGAGTTCGTTGAGCGGATCGCAAAAATCGGCGGATGTGCAGGCGGATAGTTACAAGGAGACCATTGAGGACGGCGCGGTGGTCATTGCGGCGATTACAAGTTGTACAAATACCTCTAATCCGTCGGTGATGATTGCGGCTGGCCTGTTAGCGAAGAAGGCTGTCGAGAAAGGCTTAACAGCAAAGCCGTGGGTAAAGACTTCGCTGGCGCCGGGCTCAAAGGTTGTTCTGGACTACTTAACGGATGCGGGCTTGATGCCTTACCTGGAGCAGTTGAATTTTCACTTGGTCGGGTATGGCTGCACAACCTGTATCGGCAATAGCGGGCCTTTGCCGGAGAATGTGGCTTCGGCGGTGACGAGCGGCAAGTTGAACGTCGCGGCGGTCCTGAGCGGTAATCGTAATTTTGAAGGCCGTGTCAATCCGCTGGTGCGTTCTAATTATTTGGCTTCGCCGCCTTTGGTGGTGGCGTATGCGATTGCAGGGCGCGTTGATATTGATTTAACCAAAGAGCCGCTGGGGAAGGATTCCCATGGCAAAAAGATTTATCTCAAAGATATCTGGCCGTCGCATGACGAAGTAGAGGCTGTGGTGAAGGCTTCGGCTCGCACGGAATTTTTTGAAAAAGAATATTCGGAAGTGTTTGCCGGAGATGCCAATTGGAACTCGCTGAAGGTGCCGACGGGAAATATTTACGAGTGGAGCGACAACTCCACCTACATCAAGCAGCCGCCCTACTTCGAGACCCTAGTCGATCCCGTTACTTTTGTGCGCGACCTGACCGGAGTGCGCGTGCTAGCCGTATTAGGTGATTCGGTGACGACGGACCACATTTCACCGGCTGGATCGATCCCGGTCGATAGTCCGGCAGGGAAGTATCTGATCAGCCTGGGCGTGAAACCGAGCGACTTCAACAGTTATGGAGCGCGGCGTGGCAACCACGAAGTGATGGTGCGCGGCACCTTTGCCAACATCCGGCTGAAAAATCAACTGGTGCCGGGAGTAGAAGGCGGCGTCACGCGGCACATGCCTGATGGCGAGCAGATGTTTATCTATGATGCCGCGATGAAATACAAAGAGGATGGCGTGCCGCTGCTCGTTATTGCCGGGAAAGAGTACGGTTCTGGATCATCACGCGATTGGGCAGCCAAGGGAACGCTGCTGCTGGGAGCACGGGCGGTCCTGGCGGAGAGCTTTGAACGAATCCATCGCTCCAACCTGGTGCAAATGGGAGTTCTGCCTCTGCAGTTTTTGGAGGGCCAAACGCGCGAGAGTCTTGGCCTGACTGGTGAAGAGACTTACTCGCTTTGCGGAGTTCGCGCGGCGGTTGCCACCGGCAGCAACGTGCAGGTGATTGCGGCGGGCGCGGACGGCAAAGTGATTGAGTTTGCAGCTAAGGCGCGGATTGATACGCCGCAAGAGGCCGAATATTACCGGAACGGCGGCATTCTGCCTTATGTCTTGCGGCAGCTTATGACTTCCGAGGCGGCGGCCTGATTGTCCAGCAGTAGAAACAAATGAAGACCAGGACGCCGCTGTTGGTGTCAGCGGGGATCATTCACCGGAATGGCCAGATTCTGGTGGGGCAGCGTCGCGGCGATGACCGGCATCCTTTTAAGTGGGAGTTCCCAGGAGGCAAGGTAGAAGCAGGTGAAACGCCGCAGCAGGCGCTGGTGCGCGAATTAAGGGAAGAGTTGCGGATCGAGGCGACGATCGGTTCGGAACTGGCGCGGTATGAGCATGAGTATCCGAGCGGCAGCCGAGTCCATCTGCTGTTCTTTGCCATTTCGAAGTTCGTGGGCGAACCGACAGGGCAGGTGTTCGAGCAGATCCGGTGGATTGATCCTCCCTATTTGCCGGAGCTTGATTTTCTGGATGGCGACTATGATTTTGTGAGACGGTTAGCCCGTGGTGATTTCAAGCGTCAACTGAAGTAGCCGACAGTGATGAAAGACCGGTCACTTCGTTCCGGGCTCCGCTCTAATCCAGGTCAAAAGGCCGTTTCGGGGGAGTGGCGCCCGATTTATCTTCTTTGGCTTGTTTGAGCAGTTCGTCAAACTTCCGTTCGCGAACTTTCTCGCCGCTCAGGTGCGAGGCGAAGCTTTTTTCGAAAACGTCGTTGCGGCGGTCCGCTTCTCCTTTTAGCTGCTGAACAGCAGCAGTTAGATCCTCAATCAGAGGCTTTTTTTCGGGTTCGCGATGGTTTAGGACGAGGTGCAGCTCGCTGTCAATCTGAAGGACTGAATCGCAGCAAGGGCACTTTACTTCGAAGATCTGGCTGGTGGGATTTGCCATAACGGAATCGTAGCGCATCCGAACTCATGACAAGACAACTCAGATTACTATGGTTTGACTTTATGGGAGCGGTATTTTACCGGGAACTCCACTTGCCGTGCATCAAGCCTGGACATGGCCAGATTAATGAGGCAATCAATTAAGACGACCTGCTGCGTTTTTGTACGGTAAGTTGAAGAGTTTTTGGCGCGATAATGAGTGCTTGTTATCCTCTGATTTCCTTCCGGATGGAGCCGCTAATCGCATGGTTGTCTCAATATGGGTACGCGGGCCTGTTTGCGTTGCTCATGCTTGGTATTGTCGGGTTGCCAATCCCGGACGAAACGCTGCTGGTATTTTCGGGCTATTTGATCTCGGCCGGAC
>JAFAZU010000445.1 GCA_019239585.1 Acidobacteriaceae bacterium | reverse complement strand
GGAGAGGGTGCAAGGGCAGCTAAAAATGACCGCGTACAATGCGACGAATAAGCTGAACCTGGGTTCTCCTGACACGAACCAATCGGCTGCAGATTTCGGACAATCTCTTTATCAGGGCGCCCCGGCTGGCCAGTTCGGCGCGCAAACGGCTACATACGGCAATCAAGCTGGCCGGCAGGTAGAGCTTGGATTCAGATTAATTTTCTGAAGTGATACGGGTAAGGTTGATAATTTAACTTTACCCTTCTCATGTTGTTTGTGACTCGGCGTAGAGCTTTAAGCGCGCTGGCAATTCCGTGCAGCCGGTTATTCGGCGCGCAAACGGCTTCGTCCGGTGGAGGAATGAGTTCACGCCGCGTCAAGGCGGCTCCACGCCCCAAGCCATCGGGACTTCCCTTCCCCGCACGATTTGTTGATGTCGCCCAATCCGCTGGTTTAAAAGAGGCCGTCATTAGCGGTCATCCGGACCGGGCCGATTACGTGATTGAAGCGATGGGGTGCGGCTGTGCGTTCTTAGACTTTGATAATGACGGCTGGCTGGATATTCTCGTTCTTTCCAGCTCCCGCTTCGGCGACCCTCCCCCTGCGGCATCGAACCGTCTTTATAAGAACAACCGGGACGGCACATTTACGGATGTGACATCGAAAGCAGGATTGCTGCACACCGGTTATGCATATGGCGTGAGCGTGGGCGATTACAACAACGACGGTTTTGAAGACCTGTTTATTACAGGATGGCCGCAAAACACCCTGTACCGCAATAACGGAAACGGTACGTTTACCGACGTGACGAAAGAAGCCGGACTGCTCGGCCCGAACCAACGCTTTGGTTCCGGCTGTACGTTTGTTGATTATGACCGGGATGGCAAGCTCGATTTGTTTGTCTCGAATTACGTTGCGTTTGATATGAAGGCTGTTCCGCGAGCCGGTGAAACGGCCAATTGCAACTCCGAAAATGTTTTCTGCGGGCCGCGCGGTCTTCCGTACGGACGCCACTCGCTTTACCGTAACAACGGCGACGGCACTTTTTCGGATGTATCCGCCGCTTCCGGTATCAGCAAAGCCGAAGGCGGTTATGGGCTAACAGCAGTCGCGGCGGATTTCGACAACGATGGATGGCCGGACATCTATCTGGCCTGCGACTCCACGCCCAGCCTGCTGTTTCAAAATCAGCATGATGGTACTCTTCTCGAACAGGCGATGGAGCGGGGCGTTGCTTTAAGCGAAGACGGCATGGAGCAGGCGGGGATGGGCGTCGGCGTGGGAGATATGGCACTCGACGGCAATCTGCACATCGTGAAAACGCACTTTGCCGCAGACACACCGGCTGTTTATTTGAACAACGGCAAAGGCGAGTTCCGGGACAATACGCTTCGTTCCGGCTTAGCTGTGGAGACGCGTTTTATCAGTTGGGGAGTGGGAGTTCAGGATTTAGATAACGACGGCAATCCGGATATTTTTTGGGTCACAGGCGGCATCTACCCGGAATTGCAGAAACGTCCGGATCAGCCTTACAAAACACCCCGAATTATTTTCAGAGGTTTGGGCAAAGGCCGTTTTGAAGAACTGGTGGGAGGTGAGGCCGGTCCAGGCATCGATGCTCTCCATTGCAGCCGGGGTTGCGCTTTTGGCGATTTCGACAATGATGGGGACCTGGACATCTTGATTGTGAATCAAAACGAGCCGCCTTCTCTTCTGCGCAATGACCTTACGGGAAATCGGCATTGGCTCAAAGTAAAACTGATAGGCGTTAAGTCAAACCGCAGCGCGGTTGGCGCTCGCGTCACGGTCCGCTATGGAAACTCCGTACAAGCGCAGGAAGTGTTGAGCCAGTCTTCTTACCTTTCGGCTAATGACAGCCGCCTTCACTTCGGGCTTGGAGCAGTGGTGGAAGCGAATGTCGAAATTCGCTGGCCTGCGGGCGGAACGGAAGCGCTTAAAGGGGTAGGAGCCGATCAATTGATTTATGTAACGGAAGGCTCCGGCATCACGCGTTGCGAGAAGTTCAAAGGGCGAGTGACATGAAAGGGTGGTGTTTAGCTCTGGTTTGCTGCGGCATCCTTTGTGCCCAAGGGGATGCGCCGATTGAAAAATTACGAGCAGAAGCGACGCGGCAGTCGCGCTCCCCGGCGGCGCAAAATGCCCTCGGGGAAGCGTTGGACGAAGCAGGCGAATTCCAAGCCGCTCGTGAGGCATTCGAGCGGGCTGTCAAACTGAATCCGGCTTTTGGGCAAGGACATTTAAACCTTGGGATCGTTTTTTTGCAGACGAATGATCTCGACAGTGCAGAGCTTCACTTGAATCAGGCAACTAAGCTCTGGGGAAAAACGCCTGAAGCGGGTTATGCGTATTATCTGCGAGCAAAAGTTTACAGCGCCAGAAGCGATTGGCAGAAATCTTTGCGGGATCTGAATGAAGCGGTATTGCTGCGTCCGGACTTGGCGGAAGCCTGGTCGGATTTGGGGTTGGCGCGAAAAAATATGTTGGACGATAGGGGAGCGCTCCTTGCTTATGGACGCGCCGCCCAACTTAGTCCGTCCGATGCCGTCGCGCAATACCGGCTTGGAGCGGAGTATCTGCAACAGGATCAGCCGCACTTAGCGGCAGAACACCTTTCGGAAGCTTATAAGCTGAACCCGAAAGATCAGTCCACATTGAATGCTTTGCAGACCGCTCTACGGCGGGATGGCAAGCCGCAGGAGGCGAATCGTATCAAAGCGGAGCTTGCCAAGTTGCTGCATGGGCGGGACGAGGCAGATCAGAATGCCGTGGCTGCGATCAAAATTAACAATGAGGGGGCGAACCTTCAAAAGGCAGGAGATATCCGAGGCGCTTTAGAGAAGTACCGGGAGGCGCTCCGTCTAAATCCAGACCACAACGGCATCCGCGTAAATTATGCTGTGGCTCTGTTGCGTTTGGGTATCTGGACCGAAGGTCTCAATGAACTTCACGAAGCTTCGGTGCGGGAACCGGGCAATGCGCTGATTCAAGCAGCGTTAAATGATGCTTTGGCGCAAGCGCCTCCCGGTACTGTGCCGCAATGGAAGGACAGCGGGCCCAAAAAGTAACTGTATACTGAAGAGCGATCCCCTTCTCTCTCACAATCCAGCAATGCGTATCGTTTTTTGCCTAGCTTTTTGTGTGCTGTCCGTGGCTGCGCAGAATAAAGAAGACTCTGAATTATCAAATCCTTACGAGGGTCAGACGACTGCCATTGAAGCCGGGCAGAAGCGTTTCCGGGAAGGCTGCGCGGCTTGTCATGGCGCAAATGCCGAAGGCGGACGCGGCCCGAACTTAGCGGAGAATCAGGACCTGAAACGAAAGTCGGATGGGCAGCTTTTCAAAACTATTCGTTACGGGATTCCAGCAGCGGGCATGCCACCTTCACCTCTTCCTGATAACTCCATTTGGGAGCTGGCGACTTACGTTCGGAGCCTCAGCGCTTCAGCTTATGAGTTATCCATGCCGGGCAATGTGGATCGGGGGCGGACTGTGTATTGGAGCAAAGGAGGGTGCGGCGATTGCCATGCCATTCGGGGACAAGGTGGATTGATTGGTCCGGATCTGACAAACATCGGCGCAACCCGTACGGCGAAGCAACTGACGGAGGGCGTGCTGCATCCCGACCAGCATCCGGTCGAAGGGTTCCGGGGCGTGACGGTGATCCTCAAAGACGGAGGACGCATTGAGGGTGTCGCTAAAAACTATTCCAATTACTCGGTGCAGGTGTTGGACCGTCAGGGGGAGCTTCATCTGCTCCAAAAAGGGGATATTCGTCAAGTGGAGTTTCAGCAAAAATCTTTGATGCCAAGTAATTATGGACAAACATTGAGGGAGGAAGAACTGCAGGATCTGTTAGCGTTTTTGAGTAAACAGTCAGTCAGGCCGGACTTAAAGGAAACTCGTGCGTCTTCGCGCCATTCCGGAGACAATTAAATGCGCCGTTTCATTTTCTTTCTCTCCTGTGTTCTTATTGTTTCGGGGCAGGTGCAGTATCAAGACATTCTACGAAGCCCTTCCGAAAGCTGGCTCACGTACCACGGAGATTACCGCGCTCATCGCTACAGCCCGCTGACTCAAATTAACAGCAGCAATGTCGCACATCTGGTTCCGAAGTGGACCTATCAGGTCAATGGCGCACATCGGCTGGAGGCAACTCCCATTGTTTATAAGGGCGTGATGTACGTCACGAACAGCAATGAGGTGGACGCCATTGACGCGCAAAGTGGGAAGTCCATTTGGATCTATCGTGAGGCGAATGCTCAACAGGACAGCGTCAATCGTGGCGTGGCGATCCTGGGCAATACGGTTTTCTTTGTGACGGCAGATGCTTATCTGGTTGCATTGCAGCGTTCGACGGGCGGAGTTCTTTGGCAGAAGAAGTTTGCCGATACCAAGAAGGGCTACTTCGCCTCGCTTGCTCCCTTGGCGTTGAAAGATCGCGTGGTGGTAGGCGTATCGGGCGGTGAGTCGGGAATGCGCGGTTATGTAGCAGCTTTATCGGCTTCCACGGGCGAGGAGCTTTGGCGGTTTTATACTGTTCCCGCAAAAGGCGAACCCGGTTCCGAGACCTGGGGCGAGTTTGATACCCAGTATGGCGGAGCCGCAACGTGGATGACCGGAACGTATGACCCGGACTTGAATCTTGTTTATTGGGCTACCGGTAATCCTTGGCCTGATTATTACGGAGGTGGACGGCGCGGCGACAATCTTTACTCGGATTCCGTTGTGGCGCTGGATGGTGAAACAGGAAAGCTGAAGTGGTACTTTCAATTCACTCCGCACGATACGCATGACTGGGATGCGCAGTCGATTCCGGTGCTGGCTGATCTGCCTTATGGAGGACAGGTTCGCAAGCTGCTGCTGCACCCGAACCGCAATGGATTTTTATACGCGCTGGACCGGGTGAGCGGCCAATACTTGTATGCTCACAAATTTGTGGATCAATTGGATTGGGCAGAAGGCATTGATGCCAAGGGAAGGCCCATTGAGAAGCCCAATATAGAGCCGATTGCCAAAGGGCGGCGGGTATGTCCGTCAACCCGTGGCGCATCCAATTGGATGTCGCCTTCGTTCAGTCCCGAAACAAAGCTGCTTTATGTTCCCACGCTGGAGCAATGCGACAACTACATCAGCACGGAGCATACGCCGGAACCGCTGCACAATCTAGCGGCGGGCGGCGCGGAAGGGATACCAACCGAGCCGGGAAAGTTTTATTTGCGGGCGCTTGATCCGATCACCGGCGAGCGGAAATGGCAGTATGCGATGACGGGTCCGGGGACGATGTGGGCCGGAACGGTCGCAACGGCCGGAGGGCTGGTCTTTTTTGGAGATGACGACGGGCAGTTGATTGCCGTAGATGCCCGGACGGGCAAGGACCTTTGGCATTACAGCATGGGTCAGTTACTGACCGCTTCGCCCATTACATTTTCCGTGCGGGGCAAGCAGTACGTGTCGATTGCCTCGGCATCGGATGTGTTTACGTTTGGGTTGTTTGAGCCGGAAGTAGCGCCATGAAAGCTCTCGATAAGCTACTCAACAACGATGTTGAACGATACGAGCTTATCAATGGAGAACTGCAGGCTAAACCGGCTGTCAGTATTCTTCAGAGTCTGGCAATGGCTTG
>JAFAZU010000334.1 GCA_019239585.1 Acidobacteriaceae bacterium | reverse complement strand
ATTTACGAGGCGAATGCCATCGCGCTCGAAATCGAGAAAGTAGCAACGCCCCGGCCCATGACGCACGACTTGATTAAGATTTTGTTAATGGGTCTGGATACCTCCATCAAAAAGGTCGTGGTGAGCGAGCTGAAGGACGACACCTTTTATGCACTGATCTGGCTGGAACGCAATGGAGAATTAATTAGCGTAGATTCCCGTCCGAGCGATGCTTTGGCTTTAGCTCTCCGCCATGATTGTCCAATTTATGTGGAGGATCGGGTTCTGCAAACTTCCAAGAACTCGACCACGGTCTCGGAAAAGGTGAATAATGAGGAACTGCGAAAGTGGCTGGAAAATCTGAATGACGAGGACATGGGCCGCTACAAGATGTAAACGGATGTGAAGCAAAAAGAAAAAGCCCCGGAGAGTGTCGCTCTCCGGGGCTTTTGTATTTAAGATTGATTAGCGCCTTCGTCCCTTGCGGGCTGGAGCGGTAGTTTGCACTCCGGGGATGGTCGGATCCTTAAAAGTCAACATATAAGGATCTTTCGTGTAGCCGTCAACGATTCCGGAAAAGTCCAGCTTTTCGCCCACTTTGACTTTGTCCATGGCGGAAGCGGGCAGCGGTTGCGAAAACTCAAGCGTGGCATCGGGCTTGGCCGGGTCCTCGACGCCAAGCGTTACCTTATTGGGATCGACCGAAATTACAGTTCCCGTAAAAGACTTGCTGGGCACCGACTCTCCAGGCAGATCAAATTCCTTGACACTGCTGTTGAAGAACGCATCACCCTTGTCTTGTAGGCTTTGCTTCACGGCATACCAGACTTTAAATCCGGGATCAGATGCAATACGGGTATTGATTGTCTCAGCTTCCTGATTGGCAAGAGCCTGCGCGCTCGTGATCTTCAGATCCGTCGGCGGCACGGCAGAGGTCTTTGCCTGGTCTAAAAGCTGCTGCTTACCTTCGTCGCTGCCGTGATAACTCTTGTATGCTTTGTTGAAGTAATCAAGCGCTTGTTGCCTGCCTGCTGGCGGCAGCGCACCTGGCCCATCATACTGGCCTGCTCTGGCATACTCAAACAAACCTTCCGGTTCCTTTTTGTCCGTAATATACATTTTGCCGAGAAGAACGGAAATATTAGCCTGCTCCGGATTGGCTTGCAGACTGGCCGTATACTCACTCTCGGCTTTCGCGTTATCCTTTTTCGAAAGCGCCGCCCAGGCCAGAGAATTATGCGCTACCGCAACCGCTTGGGTTTTGGCTTTGTCAAAGGTAGGTTGGTCAACGCTTGGCGGCTTTTTATCAGCGCTGAATGCAGTATCAGCCCCGCTGATTACGCCATTCGCAGCAGTTTCCACCTGTGTTACTAAATCAGGAGGCGGAGTTTGTCCGGCCGGAGTCTGGAGCGGGCCATTGTATGTGATCGCATACAGGGCCTGAAAGTTATTCGGATCAGTTTTCAGCCAATCGCTCGCTTTCTGAATCAGCGCTTGGCGCTGGGAGGGGTCCTTGGCCGCCAATTGGTTCAGCGTAGCCAGATAGAACTGATACCGCTCCTGATTGTAATCCGTTTGCGGGTACTTATCCTGCCATTGATTCAGAAGTTGAAGCCTAGCGGCGGGATCAGGCGTTTGCGTAATCTTGGCATACAGATCGTACTCCGCCCGGTCCTTCCAATTTTTCTGTCCCGCAGCCGGTTGTTGTCCACCCGCTGCGGATTGCTGCTGGTTCGTGTCCTGGGCCTGGGCCACGGGAATCGAAACCGCGCTGGTTAAGAGAGCAAAAGCGCTCACCGCCACAATCGATTTTCCAGCTCTCATCAAACGAAACTCCACGACAACCTCCTCAGAGGGATTTTAAATTTCAAAACTTTTAAGCAGCTTCTCACAGGATCATTCATCTTGCAAGAAGCCGGTACTGCTACCGCATTACCCGCCACTATAATACCCGAACAAAAATAAACAGAACAGGGAAAACCCAAGTATATGGAATGCCTTTGTCGGGCGCAAGTCTTCCTACTACTATAGATGCGAGTTCCGCAAAACTTGTTCCCGAACGCATATCCTTCCAGTAAGCGTACGAAAGCGCGTGCTATCATCCCTTTTCCATGCGTGTTGCGGACCTGGCGGTGATTGCCGCTTATCTCCTTTTCATTACCTGGTTCGGAGCGCAGTTCAAAGAGAGCCAGAAGAATCTCAAGGATTACTTTCTGGGCGGACGCGGTGCGCCTTGGTGGGCCATTGCGTTTTCCATTGTCTCTGCTGAGACCAGTACGCTTACGGTAATTGGCACGCCCGCTATCTCGTTTGCCGGTAATTTTACCTTTTTGCAGCTCATTCTTGGATATCTGCTAGGCCGGATCGTGATCTCGATCCTGTTTCTGCCGCAGTACTTTCGCGGCGAAATGTTCACCGCCTATGAGTTGATGGGCCGGCGCTTTGGCCCCAAAGTACGAAAGTTTACTGCTGGTACTTTTCTGCTGCTGCGCGCGCTGGCCGAAGGGGTCCGGGTTTTTGCTGTTTCCATCGTTGTTTCCATTGTTCTCGGCACGGGCGAAGTTGTATCCATTCTGGTAATTACGGCGCTAACGCTTTTTTACACTTTTGAGGGCGGAATGACGGCTGTGATTTGGACCGATGTAGTCCAAATGTTCCTCTATATTGGTGGAGCGCTCGGCAGCTTCTTTCTAATGCTCCATTTGATCCCAGGGGGCTGGCCGCATATCTTGGATGTCGGCGAAGCGGCGCACAAGTTCCAGCTCTTTGATTTCCGGCTATCGCTTTCCGCTTCTTTTTTTCATCGAGCTTATAGCTTCTGGGCAGGTTTGATCGGCGGCTGTTTTCTCACCTGCGCCAGCCACGGTACGGAGCAACTCCTCGTACAACGCCTGCTGGCAGCCAAAAATGAACGGGAAAGCCGGAGAGCTCTGTTTGTCAGTTGGGCCGTTGTTTTCTTCCAATTCGCTTTGTTCCTGCTCATTGGAGTCCTGCTTTATGTGTTTTACCGGGATACAGGCAGACCTGCCCCCGCTAATCCCGAGCGCACTTACCCTGAATTTATCTGGACGCATCTTCCCCTGGGATTGGCCGGTCTAGTGATCGCGGCTATTTTGGCGGCTGCTATGTCAAATTTGAGCGCCGCTTTAAATGCCCTGGCATCCACCACCGTAATGGACTTTTTGCGGCCTTTGCTCCCCCGACAAACCGAAGCATATTATTTGCGCCTAGCCCGCTGGGCCACGGTTGCCTGGGGCATCATCCTATTCGCGGTGGGATTGGTCGCTCGCCACTGGGGTCGGGTCCTCGAAGCCGGACTTTCCATTGCTTCAGTCCTCTACGGCGCGCTGCTTGGCGTTTTTCTGCTCGGCGTGCTCACGAAACGTCCCGGCGAGTGGTCCGCCATTGCCGGGATGAGCGCCGGTTTTCTGGCCACTTTACTGCTGCGTCCTTATGTTGCTTACACCTGGTACGTCCTGATCGGCTCTCTTGTGACGTTTGCTGTCGGCTACGGGACCAGCATCGCGCTCCGCGAAGAAAGGCCCGCCACCGCAAATGTCTGATTCCAACGCGCCGACTTTGCGGCGTGTTCTCGGGTTGGGGAGCGCTGTCTCTATTGTCATTGGAACCGTGATCGGCAGCGGAGTATTCCTGGTTCCGTCCACCATGATTCGCACTCTCGGCTCCGTAAGCGGATTGTTTGCCGTTTGGATCATAGCCGGGTTGCTCAGCCTCTTTGGGGCGCTCACCTATGCGGAACTGGCCGCCGCCATGCCCGAAGCGGGCGGAGAGTATGTTTACCTGAGCGCCGCTTATGGGCCATTTTGGGGTTATCTGTATGGCTGGACTCAGTTCTGGGTCGCCAAGAGCGGCTCCATTGCTACGCTCGCAGCGGGCTTTTACACCTATCTGACCGTGTTCTATCCTCCTCTCGGCGCGCCGGTGGTGGTCACGCCCTTTCACATCGGGCCGGGTGGAAGCCTTCTTGAGATTCATTACGGTCAGCTAGCGGCGATTGCCGTGATTCTGATCCTTGCCGGCGTCAATTATGCAGGCGTGCGCTCCGGCGGCAATCTCCAGATAGTTGTAACAGTTATCAAAATGGTGTTGATCGCTGCCGTGATTGCCGTAGGCATTTTCTCGGGTAAGGGCGATTTTTCTCACTTTCGCGACCACATCCCGAGTCCCGGCGGCATCGCCGG
>JAFAZU010000321.1 GCA_019239585.1 Acidobacteriaceae bacterium | reverse complement strand
ATTACCTGGGTGACGCATTTAGGGATCAGGAGCATCTGGCTGCAATGAAATTGGTGCTCGCAGGGATCAACCATCGTACTGCGCCGGTGCAGCTACGGGAAAAGCTCGCCTTCCGGTCCGAAGAGATTCCTGCGGCATTGCTCGATTTACAGACTCGCGGCGCGAAAGAAGCTCTGATCTTATCCACATGTAATCGCGTGGAGGTGGCTGCCGCGCTCGCTGAAGATTTCCCCCCCGATTGCCTTTTGGAAAACCTCCTCGACAATCGCCATGATCTGAGTTGGGAAGCTGTGCGACCCCACCTTTACCTTTATGAGGATGCTGCGGCCATTCGCCATCTGTTCCGGGTAGCTTCCAGCCTGGATTCGATGATTGTCGGCGAGCCCCAAATCTTGGGTCAGTTGAAAGGAGCTTATCTGCAGGCGCGTGAGCAGGGAACGATCGGCACTGTGCTCGATACCGTGCTGACTCGCGCTTTTACGGTAGCGAAACGCATCCGTACTGAAACCGACATCGGCCAGAATGCGGTATCGGTCAGCTATGCAGCCGTGGAACTAGCTCGGGAAATTTTCGGCTCCCTCAACCGCAAGCGTGTCCTGATTATTGGTGCCGGCAAAATGTCGGAAGGCGCGGCCCGGCACCTGCTGCGGGCTGGAGTTACGGAAATTTTAGTGACCAACCGGACGCCGCAGCGCGCTAAACAAATGGCCGAAGCGTTCCGGGGTACCGTGGTTCCTTACGAGGCCTTTCCGCAGCGTTTAGCGGAAGTGGATATTGTGATCGCATCGTCCGGCGTGCCGAATTATGTCATCAAGAGAGACTTAATGCAGCAGGTCATTGAGGAACGCAGGAACGAGCCCATGTTTCTCATCGATATTGCCGTGCCGCGTAACATCGAGCCGGAAGTCAATCGCATTGAGCATGCTTTTTTGTACGATATCGATGACCTGCAGCGTCTTGCCGAGCGCAATCTGCAAACCCGTCGTGAAGTGGCGCAACAGGCAGAGAACATCGTTACGGAAGAAGTTGCACGATTGGAAGTCCGGTTGCGCGCCCGCGACGTTACGCCGACGATTCTCAGCTTGCAAGAGCAGCTTGAAGCGATTCGGCAGGAAGTTTTATTGCGTTACCGAGGACGCTTAGGCTCATTGACTCCCGAACAGGAAGAAGCCGTCGAGGGACTGACACGCGGCATCATTAATAAAATCGCCCACGGTCCTATTTCTGAAATGCGGAGGCATGCGGCAGCACAAGGAACGGAAGATGCGCCGCAGGGAGAGCTAATTAGCGCCGTGCGCCGCATGTTCCGGTTGCGTGATCGTCCATCCTCATGACGGCGGCAAGAACATTCACCATTGGTTCGCGCGGCTCCCACCTTGCCCTATGGCAAGCCCATTACGTGGCTAAGCAACTTACTAAATTAGGCATTGAGAGTCATATCGAGATTATTAAAACCACGGGCGATCATCTGCAAACTGCCTCCTTGGTGCAAGCAGGGGGCAAAGGGCTTTTTACAAAAGAAATCGAAGAAGCTTTGTTAGATGGAGACATTGATCTTGCCGTTCACAGCTTGAAGGACTTGCCAACTGAAAACCCGAGCGGATTATGTATTGCCGCTGTTCCCGAACGGGAAGACCCTCGTGATGCCCTCCTCGGCAAGCCGCTCAGCGAATTAGGGGAAGGCGCGCGTGTCGGTACCAGTTCGGGGAGGCGGGCGGCACAACTGCGCAGACTACGTCCCGATCTGTGTGTCGAACCGATCCGGGGTAATGTGGATACACGTTTACGCAAATTGAAAGAAGGCCAGTACCATGCCATTATGCTGGCAGTCGCTGGGCTCCAACGTTTGGGATTAGCCGGCGAGATTGCACAAATCTTTTCGCCGGAGGAGATTTGTCCAGCGCCGGGGCAAGGCGCGCTGGCGATCCAAACTCGGGAGGAGAGTGATGCCCGCGAGATGTGCGCCGCCCTCGACGACGAAGGAACGCACGGGTGTATCATCTGTGAGCGAACCGTGCTGGCCCGGCTGGATGCCGGATGCCAGTTGCCGGTCGGGGCCTTTGCCGAAGTGCATGACAGCGATCTCCGTTTACGGGCAATTGTGATATCACCGGATGGGCGAGAATGCCTGAAAGGGCAGGGTACAGGTGCGCGCGCCAATCCGCAAGAACTAGGCAATAAAGTTGCCGAAGATCTGCTCTTCCGAGGCGCAAAGTCAATCCTGGCAGTTGGGAGCGAATAGGTGCAGCCGCTCGCGGGCGTGCGCATCGTGGTCACCAGGGCAGTTCACCAAGCTGAAGAACTAGCCGCGCCATTGCGCGCCTTGGGCGCGAATGTTATTCTACTCCCCACTATTGCGATTGCCCCACCAGAGAATCCCGCGTTCTTACGGGAAGCTGCCGCTCATTGCGATCAATATGACTGGATTATTTTTACAAGCGTAAACGCAGTAGAGGCATTCGCTGCCGAACTGCCGCCGGTAAATAACTGCCGAGCACGAATTGCCACAGTAGGAACGGCGACGGCGCAAGCGGCTGAACGCTGCGGTTTCGTTGTTTCGCTCGTACCCGAAAAATATGTAGCGGAATCACTCGTGGAAGCTTTCGCACAACAGGATCTAACAGACTGTCACATCTTAATTCCAAGCGCCGCAGTCACACGGGACGTCGTGCCCAGGGGGTTACGGAAGCGCGGCGCGCAGGTGGACGTAGTGGAGACATACCGTAACATCCTCCCGCCTGAAGCCGCTCAAAAAACTAAAAGTATTTTTCGCAAACCGTATCCAGACTGGGTTCTGTTTGCCAGTCCCTCAGCGGTCGAGAACCTGATTACTCTGATAGGAACAGAGCCCCTGCGAAATGTCTCCATTGCCACCATCGGTCCGGTCACTTCACAGACTGTATTAAAGACCGGTTTGATAGTAACAGCCGAAGCCGCCGTCCACAGCGTTCCGGGATTGGTGGAAGCTGTGGTGAGACACTACTGATAGAAGCCAAAATCCATTACCGTACAAACGCGCGCTTGGTTTAGCCAAAAAGCTGTGTCTCATGCTGAGCCGCCCACTTCCTTAAGTAGCGCGTCCATAACTTCCTGCCGGTAGCGAAAATTCGTACGTTTCAATTTATCGAAAGCATCAGCGAGATCAAGGATTCCACGCTGGGCAGCGCGGGCCAGCAAACCCATGGTCCCGTTACAATTAAGCCTCTTCGAAGCGCTGCTGCAACACCCCGCCGGTCATCCATGAGGAGCAGATCGGCATCTAACTCGGCGGCTAATATGATCGCTTCTGCTTCGCCCGCACCAAGTCCTGCCAGCAAAACATCAGCAGGGCGGCTTTTATATGGCGCACTTCCACCCATTTGGGAGGGTCAACGTTCCAGCGGCGTACAGAAAGAGGTGTGTCCTGGTGAGTCAATTCCCTTTTTACAGCAGAGGGCAGAATGACTGCTTCAAACAGGGCGGGCAAAATTTCAATATGCCCAATCAACAATAAATAATTGACCGGACCGGTATCGGCAATGACGAGCCGCACCGCTATACGCTCAAGCGGTCCAAACTCTCTACCTCTCGGCGGAAATCTTCTAAGGTATATTCAATCCAAATATCATGAGCTTTCAAAAAGCCGTCTAGCTGATAACGAGTGCCGAAGCCGAGGAGCCGGCGCAGTTCATCCTCCGTGAGGCGACCGTTTCTGTATTCTTCCAACGCAAGTGCCTCCAAAGCCCGACGCGCTAAATCATTACCCGAGACACTGAGCGGGTCAATAAGATCATCGGGGATTTCGATAGTCAGATGCATTGTGTCCTCTTTAAATTAACCCGGCCAGTATGTGCGAGTTTTGTTTGCCAGTTCCTCAGCGGTCGAGAATTTGATCCCTCTTATAGGGCCAGCACCGCTGCGAAGAGGTTCGATTGCTAGTACTGACCTCTACTGTGCAGGGTTAAGCGACCACTTCTGGTTATCGCCACCCCAGCAGGTCCATTGCTGCACAAGAGCGCCGTCGTCTTTCGAAATGGCGTTTACATCCAGGCACTTGCCGGTCAGAATCGGGTTCAGCGTGTAGTAGCC
>JAFAZU010000303.1 GCA_019239585.1 Acidobacteriaceae bacterium | reverse complement strand
GCCGGGCAGGAAACCAACAGGAGCATAAAGAGGTCCTGCCATCACGCTTCCTCCCATCGCAGTGACAGCTTTGATGCAGGCTTTCAGGTGCTCGCGAGTTTTGCGGCGGACTTCGGCATCATTGCTGATCGTGTTTAAGCCTTCTGGGAGAACCGAGCAGACGGTACACTCCAAACGGTGTTGCTCCAAGTTGCGGCGCAGTTCGTCAGTTTTTATCTGATTCGGATAGATGAGCGGGATTTCGATGCCGTCGAAACCTCCGTCTTTCAGCTTCCCGAGCAGCGGAACAAGATCGTTACTCCATCGATCCGCCCATATGAAAGTGTTAGCGCCGAACTTCATGGTGTCCTCCAGATTTTGAAGTATTTCGAAACAGAAACAGGCCGGATTTGCCGGGCGCTACAAAGTCGAGGGATCCATCTCCATTCAGGTCCACAACTGGCAATTGCATGCCCGCTCCAGTTTGGCTTCCGTAGTCGATGATGTGCTTGACCCAGACCGGCGCGTTATTTTCGCCTTTCAGAAATTCGTACCAGTATAGGCCGAGCGGTTCGCGCGCTCCGGGATCGTGGTCATGCGCCATGTAGCGTTTGCCGGTCAGGAAGTCTGGTTTGCCGTCTCCATTCAGATCGACCATCGTCATGGCATGCGACTGGGACCAGGTATCATCAATTACGTGTTTGGTCCATTGGTGATTCACTCCCTGTTCCATCCAGAAAATGCCGTAATCATGTGCAGCGGTGGTGATCAGATCATTGCGTCCGTCACCATTAAGATCCAATGCGTAAATGAAGCCGGTTGAGGTTCCGAGATCATAATCCCCGTGCCAGATCCATTTGTCATCTCCGCCTGACGTCGGGGCCTCGAACCAACCTTTTGGCGTAATGATGTCGGTGCGTCCGTCTCCGTTCACGTCTCCCGCGCCGATGCCGTGACCGTAGCTTTTATCACTAATGACGTGCTTTTGAAAGCCGCCATTTTTGACCTCATACCAGGCCAAGGGGGCTTTGGTGTCACCGAATTGGGGCAGAACCGCTGTGGGCTTTTTACCGTTTGTGAGATTGACGAGAAAGGCAAATTCAATGGGAAAGCCTTCCTGTATCGAGTTTTCGGCCCAGTTTCCGGTACTGCCTCCAGGATTTTTCCACCAGCGGAGGGATTTGCGAAACCAGGAGCAACTGACAATATCAACGCGGCCATCACCGTCCACATCGACCGGCAGATCACTGAAGTTATCGACGTAGCCGTTTGCGTAAGGCAGGTCGCGGAAGTGGTGCGGCTTCCATTGGGGCGCTTCGTACCAGTTCTCGCCGGAGATGATGTCGAGCTTCCCGTCTCCGTTTACATCAGCGACGGCGGCAGTTTCACTGGCTCCTATATCGATCTGCAGCTTGCTGAATGGTATGTCCGGCGGGCGCGTAAGAGACCAAAGCGCGGAAGCTAAACCGCAAAAAGAAAGGAAGATGGCTTTTCGCATGATTTACAAATTGCTGGAGGTGATTCCCTTTGCTTCATTTGTCATATAACGGGCCGTGCGGACGGCCAGCGCCATGATGGTGAGGGTGGGATTCTTCTCCGGAAACGTTACAAAAGAACTGCCGTCCACCACGTACAGGTTTTTTACCTCATGACTTTGGCAGAAGGGGTTCAACACGGATGTTTTCGGATCATGGCCCATGCGCGCAGTACCAACCTCATGGCTGGCAAAGCCGCTGGGTACGGGTGAAGTGTCAATCACCAGGCGCGCTTTCGCGGCGTGCAGAATCTCCTGCGCTTTTACCTTCATGTCGCGCCATAGTGCCATGTCGTTTTCGCCAAAGCGGAACTGCACCACGGCAGTCGGAATGC
Organism: Acidobacteriaceae bacterium; assembly: GCA_019239585.1. GTDB lineage: Bacteria > Acidobacteriota > Terriglobia > Bryobacterales > Bryobacteraceae > Bog-105. The sequence goes on along the minus strand of JAFAZU010000303.1, from coordinate 1,156 downwards.
CGTACGTATCCGGGCGGGTCCGGTCGGTAGTGACGCGATTATCGGGACGCGCTAATACCTTTCCGAAGACTCCGGTATGGAAGAAAGCAGGCTGCAAGGTTCTGACCTGTTTTTTGAAGTCCGCGCCGAAGCCCTTTAGATGCTGGGCATGATACGGGTAACGAAAGCCGTAGAACTGATTTTGGAACTGGTAGCCGCCGACGTAAGAGCGGGATTTACGGTCCATGTTGAAGCGCGGAATGTAAGTATGGTCGAGCGCTCCATCTTGGTTCGTCGGTTTTGTGCCAACCAGGCCTTCCAGATACGAGATCATCTGCACGACCGTGTGGCCGTGCAGGTAACGCCCGACAACGTCGTTCCCGTTCGCCAGACCATTGGGGTGCTGCTGAGAACGCGAGTTAAGCAGCAGGCGCGCCGATTCGACGCTGGCGCAGCAGACCGCAAAGCGCCGGGCCATGATTTCGCGCTCCTGACGGGTTTCGGTGTCGATTACGGAGACGGCCCGCACTTGTCCTTCCTTGTCTACCAAAAGTTCGCGAGCCAACTGGTTTTCGAGCAGCGTGAAATTACCGGTTGCGCGGGCTTTGGGCAGCATGGCCGCCGGCACGCTGAAGATGGCGCCGACATCGCAGCCCTCCATACAATGGCCGCAGTAGTGGCAAGCAGGCCGTTTGTCATAAGGCTTAGTCAGCAGCGCCTTCCGCGTGGCAACAAAGGGAATGTTGAGACGGTCGCAGGCGCGTTTGACTAGCAGGTCGGAGCAGCGCATCGGGAGCGGCGGCAGAAACTCGCCGTCCGGCAAAACGGCTAAGCCGTCGCGGGAGCCGCAGACTCCAATCATTTTTTCGACATAGGAATAGTAAGGTGCAATTTGCTCGTAGGAGAGGGGCCAGTCTTCTTCCACGCCTTCCGTGCTGCGCTCGCGGAAGTCCCATTCGGCAAAGCGGAAGCAGCCCGCATTCCAATGAATGCTGCGGCCGCCTACAACGCGAATGCGGTCAATCGTGATGGCATCGCTGTTGTCGTAATGGATCGATTCCGTTACTTCTTTGAAGTAACCGGGCTGAGGCCGGACGCGCTTGGGAAAGTCATAGGGTTGAGAGTGAAAATGAAAGTCCTTGAATTTCGCGGTTCGTCCGGCTTCGATGAGCACGAC
>JAFAZU010000302.1 GCA_019239585.1 Acidobacteriaceae bacterium | reverse complement strand
TTTTCTGCGGAAGACTTGAACCGGTGGACGGCGGCAGTTGGTTTCTGCGACCTGCTTTCTTTGTATCTCAGTTGCGGTTCAACCGAGGAAGTTCAATTCCCGCTCAGTCATCCGGCAGATCCGGCCGCCGCTCATGCGCCCACGGTGCTGCTGTCGTGGAAAGATGGCTCGCCACGTTTTTCTCCTCCGGTGCTGGAGCCCGATACGTTCCGAATCGATACGAAGGAGTACTCGGGCAATGGAAGCGAGTTGCAGGAGCGCCGGGTGGAATGGACCTTTCTCGAAGGATAGGTTCAGGCTGCGGTTTTAAATTGTCCGGCTCCGATAGCCTTTTGAAAGGCGTGAAAATCGCCTTGCGTGACTTCGGCGTAACCGGCACCGTACTTCGCGATGGCCTTGATAATTTTCCCGGCAGAACCGATATAGCCTTTAATGTGGAGGGCATCACCGGAGCGTGCGTGCCCGCGCGCCAATAACTCGCCCGCGATAACGGCGAGACTGCTTAGGCCATTGCCTCGCAGATTTAGAAGGTTCAAGCTGCCTTTATGGTCGTTCAATTGACGAACCAGAAAATCGTGTCCGTCAATACTGGTCCAGCCCAAGAGGAGATCGGATAAGGGCTGAATTTTATGCTGTCCCATCACAACACGCTGGCCTCCATTGCTGTACGGACTTGCTTGGAGATAGCACTCGTAAGCGGAATGAACTTCCTGCTTGATTTGCAGGAAAAGCGGATCACGCCTGCCGTTACCGCCCATCAAAACGACATAGTTCCGTAGACCAACGCTTCCGGTCCCGACCACTTTAAAGGCGACGTCAATAGGGCGGAAGAAATCAAAAAGGTGGACGCGTTCCGGCGGAAGGGATTCACGGTAGGCTCCGAGCGAGACCAATACCTTTTGTCGTTTTTCGCTGGACAATCTCCAGAGCTGCCCGTCGATGTTTCGGAAGCGGATGGCGCCTTTGCCGGTCTCTTCCGTGTAACGCTTCAACAAATCCAAAGGCTGGGCACGTTCGGCCTGCTGCCAAGCTGCGGAGATAGGCTTGGCGCTTTTGATGCGGTGAATGGTATGCCGGGCAGCCACCAGAATCGGTTCTTCCGCCAGAGTCTCAATGGTTGTGCAATAGCTGTCGGCGAACGACTCGACCGCGCCTGCACAGGATGATTGAGTGTGCTCGGATTCAAGGCCAGCCAGGACAATACTGGCGGCCATGCGTTTTACATCCCACTCCCAGGGTCCAGCGATGGTTTCGTCAAAGTCGTTCAAGTCAAACATTAAACGTCCGTCCGGTGCTCCATAACATCCCAGATTTTGGACATGCGCGTCGCCGCACAGTTGAACGATAATGCCCGTATGCGGTTGACTGGCCAAATCAGCGGCCATGATCGGCACAGATCCACGAAAAAAAGCGAAGGGAGAAGCAGACATTCGCGTGTACTTGAGGCGCAGCAGAGCGGGAACACGTCCCTTTGCCGCAGCCTGTAGGACCTGAAGGGGGTTCACGCCGCGCTTGCGTGTGGGGAGAACGCCGAATTTTGCCCGACCGAGGTGCTTGCGCCTCTCATAGCCGCCCTGTAGTCGCTCCCTTCTACTCCTCCCTTCGCTGGCCAATATGAGATCTGCATCGCCGGACATAACCTATTTGCTCAAGACCTTTTCCATAACATATCAGGAACCGGGGTTTACCAGCGATCCTCGTAAAAGCCGTGCGAAGGTGTTTTGAAAAATTCATGATAACGAGATAGGCTGGTATTGTGCAGCGTAGTGCGTATCGAACGGTATTTATTCTTACGGTCATAGTCGTTCTTTCTTTAATTTGTTCGACGCTTCTCCAGGCGCAAAAGCGAAAGCGGAAGGATGAGGAACCCAAGACACAAGTTCTGCCGTTGCCGCGAGAACTGCCGATGGTGTTAAAGGCGGATACGCGCGGGCTGGATTTCCATGTTTCGCCGCTGCTGAAAACAGGAGGACTTAGCGCTCAGATTCACCGTAGTTTGACGGATTTACTGCGGGACACGCACGGAGAAACCATCGTAAAGCTCCGGGCCTTTGTGTCGGGCGCAGGCGATGCTCGGCGCGTGGGATCTGAAGTAAGCGATTTGTTTACCAGCCGTAAGCAGCCGCTTCCGGTTTTGACCATTCTTCAGGTGGGCGGGCTGGGAGAGGATCTGGCGCAAGTCATCATTGAGGCCATCGTTTCGACGCCACGTACGCTGAATCCCAATGGTTTGGTTTTTCTCTCCGGCCAGACAGGTAATTCCCTTTCCGAGGCTTTGGATCGCCTTGGGAAGAGCGCTAAGACCGCTTCCGTCGCTCCCGAGCAGATTGTTAGCTGCACTTGTTTTCTGTCGCGGCTCGAAAACGGCTTGCGGGAACGCGAGACCCTACAGAATACTTTCCCTAAAGCTGCGGTCAATGTGGTACAAGCGCTACGAGACCCGCCGAACAACATAAACATGTGTGAGGCGGTAGGACAACTGGGCAGCGCCTCTACGGAAGCTCCCTTGTTACTGCTGAAAGATGCCCGCGCCAGTGTTGTCCGTTCGCCTCAACTGGTGTTTACCGGACTTCAGCTTACGTTTGGCAGTTATTTGGATGATGCGCGAGAAGCTTTCAACCGCCTGCGACGTGCCGCCTCCGTTGCGGAGGCAGCAGATTCCACGGTTCAGTTGAATGCGTTCTCGCTTGACATGACATCAGGATCAGCTTTACGCAAAAGCACTTCCGCGCCGCCTTCCACCTTTACGACGCAGATTGTGGAAGGATTACCTGCTATGGATGCCTCGGCGGGAATTGAAGCGGTGCTGGTGCCGGATAAGAATGTGAAGTGAATCCTGCTTGCTGGCCAAGGCGATTAAAAGACAGCGCAGGAACTGCTTTACTTGCCCGGCATTGGCTGAGATTGTATCCGATGTTCCCCGCCCATAGCAGCCTTTGCTTCTTGAGAAAGTGGACCTAAGGAGAGTTGCAGAACTTCGCCGGTTTCCCACGAGTTTGCGCCTGGGAGAACGGGCGGCGGTTGGATATCGGTGCGGTTTTCCTTTTCTTTTTCTGTTGAAACGCCGAAGCGTTTATCGCGGTCAGCAACCATCTCTTCGTTGATCTGCCCATCAGCGGTGAAGCCCATCATTAGCAATGGATGCCCAGTAGGAAGAGTTCTCCCCTGATCGGTGTTCCAGGTATGCCAAGTCTTTCCGTAAGTGCTGGCAGCTTTTTCCATGAAGGAATGCTCGGCAGGCTTCGGCACGCCCGGCGCGATCAACTCCCCGCTCTTCACCTCATAATTGTGACTGTGCCAAAGTTTCCTTTCGTCAGCCGGAAGCGTTCCGTAAGCATTCCGGCTGATAATGTATTCCACGCCCATGAGTTTGGAGTTTTTGCTGTTGCCGTCAAAAATAACGCATTGGATTAAATCCTCGTTCATCACGGAGCAGTAGTGATGCGCTTCCATTTGTCCCTTCATATTGCCGTTGTAAAAATGAAAGCCATCCAGATAAACATTGATTGCATCAATCGGCGCTTTGTTCTGCAGAATGGCGGTGCCGGTTTCGAGCACACGAGTCTTTGCCGATTCCTCCGCACCGGGAGATCTCACATACGATCCGGTGTTTTTGCCGCCGCAGGCGGTTAATAAGATGAGGGAGATGAG
>JAFAZU010000208.1 GCA_019239585.1 Acidobacteriaceae bacterium | reverse complement strand
TAAGGTCTTCGTCAATCTGTAGCGCAGCATGCCGGAGAACAATAGCCCCCTTCTTGAGTTCAAGGACGTTTGTCTGCAGTTCGGCGAGAAGTGGGCGCTGAGGAATGTGTCGCTGACGCTGAATCCCGGTGAAACGCGCATCATTTTAGGCGCGGCGGGCAGCGGCAAGACCATGCTGCTGAAAGCTGTCATTGGCCTGATACCTGTAGATTCCGGCGAGATCTGCTTGTTCGGCGAAACTGTCACTTCCATGCAGGAGCAGCAGCTTTACGGTTTGCGGAGCCGCGCCGGGTTCCTGTTTCAAGAAGGCGGATTGTTCGATTCCTTGACCATCGGCGAGAACGTTGAATATCCCTTGCTGAATCGCCAAGCCGAAGATGGCAAGGACAAAATATCGGAAGAAGACGCTGAGAAACGTGTCCGGGAAGCGCTGCGCTTTGTGGAACTGGAGCAAACCTTTCATCAGTTTCCGAGCGAGGTATCGGGCGGCATGCGCCGCCGGGTAGGTATTGCGCGGGCGATTGTAACGGAACCACCGCTGGTCCTCTATGATTCACCGACAGCGGGTCTTGACCCGATTACCGCGAACACCATTATGGCGCTGATCGCCAAAGAACGCGATACGAAGAACAGCGCCTCATTGATTGTTACGCATCGCTATCAGGATGGGGAAATCATGGCTAATTTCCGCTACGGAGAAGGCGAAGAACTGCATCCGGTTCAGGATGGCCACGAGAGCAAAGAATGGGAAGAGCGCACAAAGTTCATTGTGATGAAGGATGGCGAGATCGTCTTTTTGGGTACGCGTGATGAGCTGGAAGCTTCGGAGGACAATTACGTGAGGAGATTCGTCAGAAAAGAGACATAAGTATGCCCGCAAAAGAAAAAGTAAGCCTTTCTCAGTTAAAGGTCGGCATTTTATCCATTGTTGCTCTTGCTTGTATTACTCTCATTGTGTTTTTGCTGACGGGCAATGCAAGCTGGTTCAAGAAGCAGATTGAGCTGCACATGTACACCTCCGATGCGGCGGGCCTCACTCCGGGCGCGCCCGTGCGCATCAACGGCATACAGGCTGGCACGGTCCGGCGCGTTGAGTTGTCGGGAGAAACAAATCCGCAACGCGTGATCCGGGTTGATTTTGTCGTCGATCAGGATATGCAAAAACAGATTCCGGTGGATTCGATCTCCTCTGTTGCTTCCGACAACTTATTAGGAAGCACTAAATTTCTGCAGATTAATAAGGGAACCAGACCGGACATCATTCAGGCAGGAGCTACGGTAAAATCCGCTGATACCCGGCAGTTTGATGCGCTTATTCAGCAAGGGTACAACGTGCTGGACGCCATGCAGTTGATTCTTGGCAAGGTACAGGATATTGTGGCGGCAGTGGAAGTCGGCAAGGGCACCATCGGCAAACTGCTGGTGGACGAAACCCTGTATAACAGCCTGCAAGCCACGGTAAACCAGGTGCAAGTGTTGGCGGCTACGCTGAATTCAAAAAGAGGGATTGGCCGTATTATCAACGACGAAGCTTTTTACAACCAGGTTCAGAGTATTTTGGGGCGCTTTGACCAGATAACCGCTGACCTTCAGGCGGGCAAGGGAACGGCTGGAATGCTGCTGAAAGATCCCAAAATCGCCAACGACCTTGACTCATCGCTCGATCAGATCAATACGATACTGACCAAGATTAACAACGGACAGGGAAGTATTGGCAAGCTGATCAATGATCCGAAAATGGCGAATCAACTTTCAGAAGCCGTTACCAAACTTAATGTCACTCTGGATAAGGTCAACTCAGGGCAGGGAACCATTGGCCAGTTACTGGTCAATCCGCAATTGTATGAATCAACGAACGGCACGACGCGCGAGTTGCACGATCTGTTGCGCGACTTCCGGGCCAATCCGAAGAAGTTCCTGACTATCAAGCTGAAGCTTTTCTGATTTGAAGCGTTTGATTATCAACGCCGATGACTTCGGCTTTACGCGGGATGTTAACGCAGGTATTGTGCATGCGCACCGGGAAGGTGTGCTGACATCCACCACGCTAATGGCTACGGGCGATGCGTTTGAAGATGCCGTGCGGTTGGCGCACCAAACGCCGTCGCTCGATGTCGGTTGTCATTTAGTGCTGATCCAGGGACATGCGCTGACAACTGGGCAGCGCTTTCCCGATACGCCGCAGGAGCTCGTGAGGGGCTTATTCAAGCGGAAGGGGCGTTTAAGTATTTACGAGGAGTTGCAGGCGCAGATCCGGAAGATCATCAGCGCCGGAATCCGCCCCACGCACCTTGATTCGCATAAGCATAGCCATGCTTTCCCGACGATTTTCCGCATCGTTATTCGTTTAGCGCAGGAGTTTGGGATTCCATACGTCCGTTTGCCGCTTGACAAAGCCATGCCCTATGGCGCGATTCCGTGCGCCCTTCTCGATCCTGTTTACCGGCGGTTGGCGCGGAACCGGAACGTACGGATGACCGACCATTTTCTGGGCTTCCGTTTAACGGGATCGTTTGATGAGGCTTCGTTCAAGACAGCGTTGGCGGCTTTGCAGGAAGGGACAACCGAGTTTATGTGCCATCCCGGTTTTCTCGGCGAAGAGCTGCGTAGTGCAGTGACGCGACTGAAAGAGTCGAGGGTGCGTGAGTTGGAGGCGTTGACTTCGCCCCGCATTCGCGAGTTTATGGACGCAACAGGAGTCCGCTTGGCAACCTTTCGTACGGACCAGGATCCTTCCCCACGATGATCTTGCCGTCAAAGATCGTCATATAAACTTTGGTATCCGCAATTTTGACTGGATCAACGGTAAAGATATCGTCCGTTAACACAACCAAATCCGCCAGTTTGCCCGGTTCAATCGAGCCTTTCAGTTTTTCTTCAAAACTGGCGTAAGCGGAGCCCATTGTGTAGGCCTTGACTGCCTCCGCTACCGTGATCTTCTGTTCGGGTACCCAGCCATTCGGGCGCTTGCCATCCAGCGTCCGGCGCGTAACAGCGCCATAGATGCCCATCAGTGGAGTCATCGGCGCTACATCCCAATCCGATCCAAAGGCCAAGATTGCGCCGGTATCCAGCAACGCGCGAAAGGCATAAGTGGTTTTGGCGCGCTCCGGTCCAATGCGCTTTTCCGCCCAGCGCCCGTCATCAATAGCATGGTAGGGCTGCATGGATGCGATCACCCCTAGCTGCCCAAAACGCGGGATATCGGCGGCGGTCAAGTGCTGCGCATGTTCAATCCGCAATCGCCGATCACGTGGGCCGTGTTCCTGCTGCAAGCGATCGTAAAAGCCTAAAATCGTGTTGTTGGCTTTGTCTCCAATGGCGTGAATGGCAATCTGTAGCCCTGCGGCGTCCGCGCCTTC
>JAFAZU010000181.1 GCA_019239585.1 Acidobacteriaceae bacterium | reverse complement strand
ATGGAGATGGTGATGCCGGGCGACAATGTGGCGATGGAAGTCGAGCTGATCACGCCGGTGGCGATGGACAAGGGGCTGCGCTTTGCCATTCGCGAGGGCGGCCGCACGGTGGGCGCCGGCACCGTCACCGAAATCCTCGGCTAAAGCAGAAAGTTGTTCGGGTGGGCGCTTCCGTTTGGGAGAACGCTCACCCGGCAAGAAGAACAATAAGAAAAATGAAAGAACGTATTCGCATTCGATTGAAGGCGTACGATCACCGGATTCTGGATCAATCGACAGGCGACATTGTCGATACGGCCAAGCGCACCGGTGCTACCGTAGCAGGGCCGATTCCGCTGCCCACCCTAAAGAACCGTTACACGGTGCTGCGGTCGCCGCACGTTGATAAGAAATCGCGGGAGCAGTTTGAGATTCGCACGCATAAGCGCCTGCTCGACATTTTAGAGCCGACGCAGGACACGGTCGATGCGTTGATGAAGCTGGATCTTCCGGCAGGCGTGGACGTCGAAATCAAGGCGTTTGGTAAGAAGTAGGCGTAAGGAATAGGGAAATGAGTCCAGGAATTCTCGGCAAAAAATTGGGCATGACACAAATCTTCAACGCGGACGGGACAGTGGTGCCTGTGACACTGGTGAAGGCCGGCCCCTGTGTGGTGACGCAGCGCAAGACTCCTACGGTTGACGGCTACGATGCCGTGCAGTTAGGGTTTGTGGAGTACGCCAAAAAGCAGAATAAGCCGACGGCGAAGCATCTGGCGAAGTCGGGCGCGGAAGGCGTTAAGTTTATGTGTGAGTTCCATTTGGGGCAGGGTTCCGGCGATTTGAAGACGGGCGACCGCGTACTGGCGGAGGAATTTAAGCCGAAAGATGTCGTGGATGTGATTGGCACCAGCAAGGGCCGGGGCTTCGCGGGTATCGTCAAGCGGCATCACTTTCGCGGCGGTCCGGCGACTCACGGTTCTATGTTTCATCGCGCGCCGGGATCGATCGGCGCATCGAGCTTTCCTTCCCGCGTGTTTCCCGGCACTAGAATGGCGGGCCGCATGGGCAACGCGCAAGTAACAGTGCGCAATTTAGAAATTGTCAGCGTCGATACCGAGGACAATGTAATTGCCGTTAAGGGCGCCGTTCCGGGGCCGAACGGCGGTTACGTGATGGTTCGGCGGTCGAAGCGGTAGGTGAAACGATGCCGAATGTAAATGTGATTGATTTGAACAATGCTACGGTCGGTTCGGTGGAGCTTTCGGATGCCGTGTTCGGCGCCGAGGTGAATGAGAACCTGCTGTATGAAGCGGTGCGCCATTACACGGCGTGCCAGCGTCGCGGAACAGCGGCAACCAAGACGCGGCACGAAGTTTCAGGTTCGGGCAAGAAGCTGTGGAAGCAGAAGGGTACCGGCAGGGCGCGTATGGGTTCGATCCGGTCACCGCTCTGGCGGCATGGCGGTACGGTTCATGGACCGCAGCCCCGCAGCTATGCCTACAAGCTGCCGCGCAAGATGATTCTGGGCGCTTTGCGCTCGGCTTTGTCGGCCAAGGTTCGTGACGGCGAGTTGCGGGTAGTGCAGGCTTTCAACCTTGCCGATCATAAGACCAAGAACTTTCAACGGGTCCTAGGGACGTTGCAGATCAAAAAAAGTGTTTTGCTGGTGGAAACGGGCGAAAATACGAATCTGCAGCGGGCTTCCCAAAACTTGCAGGGCGTGAAACTCGTAGCAACCAAGGATGTGAATGTGTACGACTTGCTGAAGCATGGGGAAGTGTTGCTGACGGAAACGGCGGCTCGTAAGCTGTCGGAGGGTTTAGCGTAATGAACGTTTATGAAGTGATCCGGCGACCGCTCATTACAGAGAAGGGACATGCCAAGCGGGAAACGGAAAACACATTGTGTTTCGAAGTACACCCGGAAGCAAACAAGATTCAGATTAAACAGGCAGTGGAAGCGATGTTCAAGGTCAGGGTCGAAAGCGTACGGACCGCCAATTATGCTGGAAAGCTGCGCCGTCGCGGCCGGTTCACGGGGTACGCATCGGATTGGAAAAAGGCTTATGTCCGGCTGCAGGCAGGGCAAAAAGCGCCTGAGTACGCGGATATCTAAGGAGAAAACAGACACGTCATGCCCATTAAAAGTTTTCGTCCCGTAACGCCGACGCGACGCTTTCAAACTTACCTCACGCGCGAGGACATTACCAAAGACCAGCCCGAAAAGTCGCTGGTCGAAGGCAAAAAGCGCTCTGGCGGCCGCAACGCGCACGGCCAGATTTCCAGCCGGTTTCGCGGCGGCGGGGCCAAGCAGGCGTACCGCATTATTGATTTCAAACGCGACAAAGAAGGCGTGAACGCCAGAGTTGCAGCCATCGAATACGATCCGAACCGCTCAGCGCGCATTGCTTTGCTGCACTATGTGGACGGTGAGAAGCGTTATATCATTTGCCCGGTAGGTCTCGAAATAGGCCGCACGGTGAGTTCCGGGCCGACTGCCGATATTCTCGTCGGAAATGCGTTGCCGCTGAAGAACATTCCAGCCGGTACGGTGGTGCATAACATTGAGTTGCGGCCTGGTAAGGGCGGGCAGATGGCTCGTTCGGCAGGCGCGCAGGCACAGCTGATTTCGAAAGAAGGCGGTATTGCTTTGCTGAAGCTGCCTTCCGGCGAAGTGCGGCGCGTGCAGGTGGAGTGCATGGCGACAGTAGGTCAGGTAGGCAATGTCGAGCATGAAAACGTATCGCTCGGCAAAGCAGGGCGCAGCCGCTGGTTGGGCAAGCGTCCGCACAAT